>JAPOPO010000610.1 GCA_026712885.1 Rhodospirillales bacterium
ATCACGGCCGCGCCCCGCCGCTTGGCCTGGCTGCCCTCGCCGGGGTCGTTCACGATGAAGGGATAGACGTGCGGGAGCGGGCCGAGCGCGGCTTCCGGGAAGCACTCGGCGGAGAGCGCGAGCGCCTTGCCCGGCAGCCATTCCACGTTGCCGTGCTTGCCCACGTGCACCACCGCATGGGCGTCGAAGGCCGTCCTCAGCCACGCGTAGAAGGCGAGATAGCCGTGGGGCGGCGGCAGGTCGGGGTCGTGGTAGCTCTTCTCCGGGTCGATGTTGTAGCCCCGCGCCGGCTGGATCGCGACGACGACATTGCCGAAGCGCACGGCAGGCAGCGCAAAGCACGCCTCGGCGGGGCGGAAGAAGGCGTCTGCCTCGGGCTCGCCCCAGCGCTCCGCAACAATCGCCTGCACGGGCTCGGGCAGCGCGGCGAAGAAGCGCGCGTAATCGGCGGCCGGGAGCGTGGCCTCGGCCGGCCGTAGCGCGGCGTCGGCGGCGTTGGTGGGGCCTGCCTGGAGCCTGGCCATCAACGCGGCGCCGTCCGCCGGCGGGCTCTCCACCCGGTAGCCGACCTCGGCGAGGGCGTCCATGATCCTTACCGTGCTCGCCGGCGTGTCGAGGCCGACGCCGTTGCCGATGCGCCCGTCGCGGTTGGGATAGTTGGCGAGGACCAGGGCGATGCGGCGCTTTGCCGGTGCCGTGCGCGCGAGGCGCACCCAGGCAGCGGCAAGGGCTGCGACGAAGCGGCAGCGATCCTGGTTCGCCTCCGAGACCACGATGGGTGCTTGCGTGGCCTGGTCGAAGCGGGCCTCGGTCTTGAACGCGACCGCACGGGTCAAGATGCGCCCGTCCACCTCTGGCAGCGCCACGTTCATGGCGATGTCGCGGGGCGAGAGGCCGCGCGTGGCCTCGGCCCACTGGCGCTCGGTGGCGCCGGCGAAGATCGCTTGCAGAACGGGCACGCCGGCTTCGGCGAACGGGGTCTCCTGCGGCGCGCCGGGGCGGGAGACCGCGAAGCCGGTCGCGTTGAGGACGATCGCGGGCTCCGTCGTGCGCATGAGTGTGCCGATCAGCTCCGCCGCCGGCTCATCGCGCAGGCTGGTGACGAAAATGGGCAGCGGGTCGAGGCCCGCGTCGCGCAGCCCCGCCACCAGCGCATCGACGGGCGCGAGCGAGCCGGCCTGGAGCAGCGCCCGGTAGAAGACCACGCACGCCTTCGGCGCGCCGTCGCGCCAGCGCTGTATCAGGTCTTCGAGGACGAGCACGCCCTCGCCCGGCCAGTAGAGGCCGGCGCGGGGCACCGGCCGGGGCGGGCGCCACGCCGCGTCATGCCCGATCAGCGCGGCGGCGTAGCGGAGCGCGTCCGCGGCATTGTCGATGCCGCCCTGGGTGCAGTAGCGCCAGAGCATATCGGCCGCGTCCGTCGCAAGGGTACCGCGCCCGGCGAGCCCGGCATCCGGCTTGTTGTCGCCGGGAAGCCAGGCGATGGGGATGCCGCGCTCGGTGCAGACCTCGGTCAGCCGCTCGACGCCGTAGGGCCAGTAGCTCTCGCCGCCCAGCAGCCGCACGATCACCAGCCTGGCGCCGGCAATCACGTGGTCGGCGTAGCGGTCGACAGAGAGGTTGTGGCCGAGCTGCATCAGGTTCGCGAGGCGGAGCGTGGGCGCGCCCGCGCCGAGCCTGGCGTGGGCCTGGGCGAAGCACGCGAGCTCGGTATCGGCGGCAGAGAGCAGCACGATGTCCCCCGGCGACTGGCCGAGGTCCACCGCGTCGCCGCCGTCATCGATGGCGCCGGGCTGCGCCGCGAGCAGGTGCAAGTCTCAGGCCTCCTAGCCTGTGATCGCCGCTTCGACGGCCGCGCGGTCCAGCGGCGCGAGGCCGATCACCACGAGGCGCCCCTCGCGCGGCTCGTCCGCGCGCCAGTCGCGGTCGAAGTGGCGGTCCACGCGGGTGCCGACCGCCTGCACCACCAGCCGCCGCCGCTTGCCCGCGACATCGAGGAAACCCTTGGCGCGGAGCAGGCCGTGCGTATCCGCCGCGGCGCTCAGCCGAGCCGCAAAGGCGGCCGGATCGTCGATCACGCCGGGCGCCATGACGAAGCTCTCGAACTCGTCGTGGTCGTGGGGCTCGTCGAGGTCGTCATGGTGCGAGCGGCGGCTCGCGAGATCGGCCTCGGCCGCGGCATCGCGGCCGAGCAGCAGGTCCGGCGGCACGCGGCCGTGGGCCGCCTTGACCACGCGGGCGCCGGGCCGCAA
>JAPOPO010000635.1 GCA_026712885.1 Rhodospirillales bacterium
GGCCGAGATCCGCCTGGACCAGCCGCTCGCCCGGCGCCGGCACCGCGCCGCCGGGCATCCAGATCGCGACGTTCTCCGGCCAATGTCGGTACTCGTCGGCGTGCTTCTGCACATAGTCGAGCATGACCGGATGGCGCGGGAAGCCTTCGGCGGCGTAGCGCACCGCTCGCGCCGCTACGTCGCGGAAGGTCATGGTGCCCCAGCGCTCCAGCGCCTGGATGCAGGCATCGGGGGCGGCGGGCACCACGGTGCGCCGGACGCCCAGCGGGATCGCGCCGCCGTGGCGCTGGATGTAGGTGTCGGGATCGAGCGCCCGCGGCCAGCCGCCGACCCCTGCGATGGTGACGACCTCGCCGGTCTCCGCGAGGCGGACGATCATCGGGGCGACGCCCGCGACGCTCACCTGGTCGCTGTAGACCACGCCGAGGGTCAGGATCGCGGCGACGCCTGCGTCGATGGCGTTGCCGCCGTTCTCGAGCGCCTCGAACGCGGCCAGTGTCGCGAGCTCGTGGCCCGTGCTGACGACGTAACGATGACCGCGGGCGACGGGAACTACGGACATGAGAACCTTCAAATGCGTTGGGCCGGGTTGAGTTGGCGTGGCCGAGTATAGACTGTAATGGTGCGTCGGCGCTTCGCCAGCCAACCAACCTCAGGGGGCAAGGAATCGATGCAACGTGTGTGTCTCGTCATCGGTGCCGGCGCAGGCATCGGCAGCCATGTCGGAAGCCGCTTCGCCCGCGCGGGCTATCACGCGGTGCTCTGCCGGCGAACCGACGAAGAAGGCCTGAACCGGGCGGTCGCGGGCATCAAGGCTGAGGGCGGGGCCGCGTCCGGCTTCCTGCTCAACGCCGTGGCGCCCGACACCATCGAGGAGCGGATTGCCGCGGTCGAAGCCGACATCGGCCCCATCGAGGTGGCTGTCTACAACCTGGGCGCTCAGGTTGGCGATCGCGCGCTCGCAGAGACCAGCTACAAGGTCTTCGAGCTGGGCTGGCGTCTCGCGACCTTCGGCCTGTTTCGCATGGCGTCGGCCGTCTGCCCGCCGATGGCGCAGCGCGGCCGGGGCACACTCCTCGTCACGTCATCCACCGCAGCGATGCGCGGCAACAAGGGCCAGCATTCCCACGCGGCCGCCATGGGCGCGCGGCGCATGCTCTGCCAGAGCCTCAATTCGGAGTTCGGCCCCAAGGGCATTCACGTCGCGCACATCGTCATCGACGGCATGGTCGATGCGCCCGATACCCTGGGCAGGATGCTCGGCGCAGACGCGTTCCAAAAGCTGCGGGAGGAACAGGGGCTGGAGCATGACGGGCTGCTGCTCCCCGCCGAGATCGCCGACACCTACTTCCACCTCTCCCAGCAGCACCGCTCCGCATGGACCCACGAGCTCGACCTGCGGCCGTTCTCCGACACGCCCTGGTGGAACCGCTAACCTGACCGGCAGCGACTCCGGTCTGAGACATACTTCTTTACAATTCTTTACCGCGCCGAAGCCGCTTATCGGTTGATCGAAAACGCCGGTCCCCGGACGATAGGGTTGGCGACTCGCTTAGTGATCTCGATTGGGGTGGAGGCCGGCGTACAAGCCGGCGACGAGAAGCGGAGGATGACGATGAAGCGAGGCTGGAGACACAGCATTGTCGGCGGGATCGCGCTCACGGCTGCAATCGCGCTCGCCTTCACCGTGGCGTCAACGTCCGCCCGGGCCGATCACGCACGGTCCTTGGAGGGAGCGTTGGTGGGCGGTGTCGTCGGCGGATTGATCGGCTCGATCATCGCTGGCGAGTCCGGCAGCCTGGTCGCGGTCGGCACGGGCGCGATGCTGGGAACTCTCTACGCTGGCCAGCACGTTGGACATCGTCATCACGCCGGGGTGCACCATCGCCCGTCGTATCAGCAACGCCAGCGGCACGACCGCAGGGTCCATCAGCGGCCCTGGCATCGGCATGCCAAGCGGCACCATCATCGCCATCGCCACGGATGGAAGCGGCCGCACGCTCACGCCCCGGTTTGGCTGCACCCGAGACCGCGAGATCGGGTCCGCCACCGCCCGATGTATGGCCATAACACTCTTGGGGATTGCCGCATCCTCGAATTCAGCGTGCCGCCGGTCATCGCGTGCCGCGGCTGGGGTGGCCACTGGCAGATTCTCCGCTGACGGAATCGGGCTGGCATCGCGCCACCCCCGTTTCGCGTGGCTCCTTGCAGTCCGCTCCTGTGAGGGGCGTGATGGATGAACACGCTCTCAGCGAGAATACGCCGTAACGCATTGATCTGAGCGGGATGTAGGTGGCGCGCTCGGGAGGATTCGAACCCCCGACCCCCAGATTCGTAGTCTGGTGCTCTATCCAGCTGAGCTACGAGCGCGCAAGGGCGCGGCGCCCGGCGCCGGCCACGCGGCGGACCCTATCCAAATCACC
>JAPOPO010000577.1 GCA_026712885.1 Rhodospirillales bacterium
AACCCGGCGGCACGGCCGTGCTCAACCGGGACAACGCCTACTTCGACCGTCTCGCAGCCGCCGCGCGGAGCGCGGGCGCAGGCCGGATCGTCTCGTTTGGCGAGAACGCGCAAGCCGATGCCCGGCTCCTCGCATGGCAGCCGGCTGCCTCAGGCGGCACCGTGACCGCCCTAATTGACGGCGCCGAGATCGACTACGAAATCGCCTTTTCCGGCAGGCACTGGGCGCTGAACAGTGTAGCTGCGCTGGCCTGTGCTCATGCGGCCGGCGCACCGGTGGAGCATGCCGCCGGCTCGCTTCGGACCGTCTCCCCCGTTGCGGGCCGCGGCGTGCGCCACCGGGTCCCGCTGGCAGACGGCTCCTACGAGCTGATCGACGAGAGCTACAACGCGAGCCCCGCCGCCGTTCGCGCCGCGATCGCGACGCTGGCCGAGAGCGCACCGCTCGCGCCAGGCGGACGGCGCATCGCGGTGCTCGGCGACATGCTGGAGCTCGGCCACGATGCGCCGCGCTGGCACGCCGATCTCGCCGCCGATTTCGAAGCCGCCGGAATCGATCTCGTCTACACCGCGGGCTCGCTGATGGCCCACCTCCATCGTGCCCTCGATCCCGCCCGGCAGGGCGCCCACGCAGCGGACTCCGAAGGCCTGGCCGACGCCCTGCGCGCGGAGATCCGCGCAGGCGACGTGGTTCTGGTCAAGGGCTCGCTCGGCAGTCGCATGGGGCCGATTGTGCGGCGTCTCGTCGCCGACGCGTCGGCCGCTCGCCGGCCATGACTGAGAGGGGCGCGCCGGGCGATGTTCTTCAACCTGCTGTATCCGCTCTCGGACTCGATCGGCATCTTCAACGTCTTCCAGTACCTGACGTTCCGCACCGGGGCGGCGGTGCTTACGGCACTGCTGATCAGCTTCGTTTTCGGCCCCCCGCTGATCCGCCTGCTGCGCGCGCGTCAGGAGCACGGGCAGCCGATCCGCAGCGACGGGCCGGAGAGCCACGCGGCCAAGGCCGGGACGCCCACCATGGGCGGAGTGATAATTCTCCTCGCCGTCACGGTCTCGACGCTGCTCTGGGCCGACATGGCCAACCCGCTCATCTGGGTGCTGCTGGTGGTCACGATCGGCTTCGGCGCCATCGGCTTCACCGACGACGCGATGAAGCTGCTCAACCGCAGCCACCGTGGCCTCAACATCCGCATCAAGGTCGCGGCCGAGCTGGTGCTCGCGGTCGGGGCCGTCTTCTGGGTCACGATGATCCTGGAGGCACCGCTCGACCACGGGCTCGCGCTGCCGTTCGTCAAGTCCGTGCTGCTGGACATCGGCTGGTTCACGGTGCCCTTCGCCGCCTTCGTGGTCATTGGCTCGTCCAACGCTGTCAACCTGACCGACGGCCTCGACGGCCTCGCGATCGTGCCGATCATGATCGCCGCCGCGTGCTTCGCGCTGATCGCGTACGTGGTGGGCAACACCGTGTTCACGGACTACCTCCAGGTCCACCACGTGCCCGGCACCGGCGAGCTTTCGGTCTTCTGCGGCGCCCTGGTCGGCGCTGGGCTGGGTTTCCTCTGGTTCAACGCACCGCCGGCGATGGTCTTCATGGGCGACACCGGCTCGCTCTCCACCGGCGCGGCGCTCGGCATCATCGCGGTGATGACCAAGCACGAGATCGTGCTCGCCATCGTGGGCGGCCTGTTCGTGCTCGAAGCGGTCTCGGTGATCGTGCAGGTCGCCTCCTTCAAGCTCCTCGGTCGTCGGGTCTTCGCCATGGCTCCGCTGCACCATCACTTCGAGCAGAAGGGGGTCGCAGAGCCCACCATCGTCATCCGATTCTGGGTGATCGCCGTGATCCTCGCCCTGATCGGGCTGTCGACGCTGAAGCTGAGGTGAGCCGGTGATTCGGGTCCCGCTCTATCGCAATCGCACGGTCGCCGTGCTGGGGCTTGCGCGCTCCGGCCTCGCAGCGGCGCGGGCGCTCGGCGCCGGCGGTGCCCGCGTGCTCTGCTGGGACGATGCGCCGGATGCGCGGACGGCGGCGCGCAATCAGGGCTTCGAAGTGCGCCCCGCCGGGCCTGAGGACGGGATCACCGCCCTGGTGCCGAGCCCCGGCGTTCCGCTCTCGCACCCGATGATCGCTGCCGCGCATGACGCTGGCATCGAGGTGGTCGGCGATATCGAGCTCCTGTGGCGCGTGCTGCCGGAGCCCTGCTACATCGCCGTCACCGGCACCAACGGCAAGTCGACGACGACGGCGCTCATCGGCCATCTGCTGCATTCGGCTGGCGCCCGCCACATCCGCGTCGGCGGCAATCTGGGGACGCCTGCGCTCGATCTCACGCCAGTGCCGGGGGAGGGGACCATCGTCCTCGAGCTCTCCTCCTACCAGCTCGATCTCACCATCGAAGCGACCTTCGACATCGCCGTGCTCTTGAACGTCGCCCCGGATCATCTCGACCGCCACGGCACCATGGCGGCCTACGTCGACGCGAAGCGGCAGGTCTTCCGCCCCGGCCGGCTCCAAACCGCCGTCGTCGGCATCGACGATCCCATCTCGCGCAGCGTCTGCGACGCACTCGGGGAGCGGCACCAGCTTCACGTGGCGCCGGTGACCGTGGGAACCACGTCGCGCGAGGGCATTTCCGTCTTGGACGGAGTTCTTCACGAGGAAGGCGAGCCGGTCTGCGACCTCTTGCACGCGGGGGCGCTGCCGGGCAGGCACAACTGGCAGAACGCCGCGGCGGCCTACGCGGCGGCACGGGCCTGCGGGTTCGCGCCCGAGCAGCTGGCGTCGGCGCTTCTCGACTTTCCCGGCCTGCCGCACCGCATGGAGACGATCGGCAGCATCAGCGGCATCCCGGTCATCAACGACAGCAAGGCCACCAACGCCGAGGCGGCATCCCGGGCGATCGCCTGCTTCGAGAACGTCTACTGGATCGCTGGCGGGCGGCCCAAGGAGGGCGGGATCGACGCCATGGCGCCCCTCTTCCCGCGCATCGCCCATGCCTTCCTCATCGGCGAGGCGGAGGAGCCCTTCGCCGCCACTCTCGAGGGACAGTTGCCGGTGACCCGCTGCGGCACGCTCGATCGCGCGGTGGCGGCGGCGCTCGATGCCGCGTGCAGCAATGGCCGCGACGGAACGGTGGTGCTGTTCTCGCCGGCCTGCGCATCGTTCGACCAGTTCAGAGATTTCGAGCAGCGCGGCGATCGTTTCCGCGCGCTGGTGCCGCTGGATCGGGGCGCCACCAAGGGGGAGGCCACGCCGTGCACGCGGTGACCCCCTTCTCCCGCGCGGATAACAGCCTGCTCGGCCGCTGGTGGTGGACCGTCGATCGCTGGGTGCTGACGGCGGTTCTGCTGCTCATGCTGGTCGGCGCGGCCCTCGCGCTTGCGGCGAGCCCGGCTGCGGCCGAGCGCATTGGCCTCGATCCGTTCCACTTCGCGCGGCAGCAGCTTCTCTTCCTGCCGGTGGCGCTGGTGGTGATGATCGGCGTGTCGCTGCTCTCGCGCACCGGCATTCAGCGCATCGGCACGGCCGGCACCGTGCTCGGTATCGTCCTGCTGGCGCTCACGCTCATCCTCGGTGCGGAGCTGAACGGCGCGCGCCGGTGGCTGCCGCTGGGCGGCTTCCACCTGCAGCCGTCGGAGTTCGTGAAGCCCTGCCTCGCGGTGTTCATGGCCGCCGTCCTCGCACGGCCGCGCGAGGAGCAGCTGCGTTACGGCACGCTCCTCGCGTCGCTGCCCGTGGTGCTCGCGGCGCTCCTCCTGGTGCTCCAGCCCGATATCGGAATGGCGACGACGGTGGCGGCCGTCTGGTTCGTGCAGATGTTCGTGGCCGGCATGCCTCTCGGTCTCGCCGTGCTGGGTGCCGCGGCCACCGCCGGCGGCCTCGTGTTCGCCTATCACAACCTGACGCACGTCAAGGCGCGCATCGACCAGTTCATCGACCCCACGACCGGCGACACCTATCAGGTCGACACCTCGCTCCGCGCCTTCGAGGCCGGCGGGCTCTTCGGCCGCGGGCCCGGCGAAGGGGTCGTCAAGAACACGCTGCCCGATGCCCACACCGACTTCATCTTTGCCGTTGCCGCCGAGGAGTTCGGCGTCATCGCCTGCATCGTCATCATCGGGCTGTTCGGCTTCATCGTCTTCCGCGGCTTCGCCCGCGCCATGCGCGGCGGCGATCTGTTCTCGCTGATCGCGGTCGCCGGCCTGCTCGCCCAATTCGGTTTCCAGGCCCTGATCAACATGGGAGTCGCTGTCCGGCTCCTGCCCGCCAAGGGGATGACCCTTCCGTTCCTGAGCTACGGCGGCTCGTCGACGATGGCGACCGCGATCGGCCTCGGCATGGTGCTCGCGCTGACCCGCGAGCGGCGGAGCAATGAGGGATCCGTACTTTGAGAACGCCTGCTCCCAACCCTCCCATCCTTCTCGCAGCAGGCGGAACTGGCGGCCACGTGTTTCCGGCTGAAGCCCTCGCGGCAGAGCTGGAGGCACGTGGCCGTCGTCTTGTTCTCATGACGGATAGGAGGGGCGCCGCCTTTGGCGACGTTCTTGGGCGCATCGAAAGACATGCCATCGCAGCGCGCAGCCCGAGCGTGCGCGGGCCCCTGGCGCGCGGCATCGCCGTGCTCGGGCTCATGCGTGCGGTCATGCAGGCGGCGCGCGTGCTGCGGCGGATTCGACCGGCCGCTGCCGTGGGCTTCGGCGGCTACCCGTCGGTGCCGCCCTTGGTGGCGAGCGGCAGGCTCGGCATTCCGAGCGTGCTGCACGAGCAGAACGCGGTGCTCGGCCGGGCCAACCGGATGCTCGCCCGCCGCGCATCGGCGATTGCCACCTCGTTCCCCGAAACCGAGCGCATCCCGCGCCACCGTGCGGCCCTCGTCACCCATGTGGGCAACCCGGTGCGCGCGGCCATCGCGGCGCTGCGCGGCGCCCACTACGACCCGCCTGCGCCGGACGGGCGATTCCGGCTTCTGGTCACGGGCGGAAGCCAGGGTGCGCGCATCTTCGCCGAGGTCGTGCCGGCCGCCATCGCGGCACTGCCGCAGGATCTCAGAGGGCGGATCGAGGTGAGCCAGCAATGCCGCCCCGAGGATCTCTCCGGCGTCGAGCGCTCCTATGCCGAGGCAGGGGTTCAGGCGCGGCTCGCAGCCTTCTTCGACGACATGCCGGTGCGGCTCGGCGAGGCGCACCTCGTGATCTGCCGTGCAGGTGCATCGACCATCGCCGAGCTCGCCGCAGCGGGGCGGCCGGCAATCCTGGTGCCGCTACCGATCGCGGCCGACGACCATCAGAGCGCGAACGGGCGGGCCCTGGTCGCGACCGGCGCTGCGACCATGATCAAGCAGGCCTCCTTGACGCCCGCGCGGCTCGCTCAGGAACTCGAGACCCTGATGGCGGAGCCTGCGCAGTTGGCGCAGCAAGCGGCCGCGGCGGCGAGCTTCGCGCGGCCCGAAGCGGCGCGCGCACTGGCCGACCTCGTCGAGGGCCTGATCGGCGCGCAAGCCCCGGAGCCCTCGGCGCAGGGCGTGGGGGGCGCGGCATGAAGGTGATGCCCTTCACCATCGGCACGATCCATTTCGTCGGGATCGGCGGGATCGGCATGAGCGGCATCGCCGAGATCATGCACAACCTCGGCTACCGGGTCCAAGGCAGCGATATCGCCGAGAGCGCCACCGTGCGGCGGCTGCGCGCGCTGGGTATCGCCATCGCCCGCGGCCACGGCGCCGAGACCATCGAGGACGTGGAGGTGCTCGTCGTCTCGTCTGCCATCGGCGAAGACAATGTCGAGGTCGTGGCCGCGCGCGAGCGCCACATCCCCGTGGTGCGCCGGGCCGAGATGCTGGCCGAGCTGATGCGCCTCAAGTGGTCTGTCGCGGTCGCCGGCACTCATGGCAAGACGACCACGACCTCGATCATCGCGGCCATGCTCGACAGCGCCGGGCTGGACCCGACCGTCATCAACGGCGGCATCATCAACGCTTACGGCACCAACGCGCGGCTCGGCGCCGGCGACTGGATGGTCGTCGAGGCCGACGAGTCCGACGGCAGCTTCGTCAAGCTGCCTGCAATCGCCGCCGTCATCACCAACATCGACCGCGAGCACATGGAGTTCTACGGCGACTTCGACGCCGTGCGCTGGGCCTACCAGTCCTTCGTCGAAAACATCCCCTTCTACGGTGTCGCCGCACTCTGCATCGACCACCCCGAGGTGCAGGCCCTGATCGGGCGCATCGAAGACCGGCGCATCGTGACCTACGGCTTGAGTCCCCAGGCCGAGGTGCGGGCGGTCAACGTCGCGGGCGACCCACTGGGCTCGACCTTCGATGTCGTCGTCTCCGGCTACGTTCACGAGCGGCACGGCGCCTTGGAGGGCATGCGCCTGCCGATGCTGGGCGCACACAATGTGCAGAACGCGCTGGCGGCGATCGCCGTCGGCCGCGAGATGGGCTTCTCCGACGGTGTGATTCGCCGGGCACTGGCAGACTTCAGGGGCGTCGAGCGGCGCTTCACCAAGGTCGGCGTTGCCGGCGGGGTCACGGTGATCGACGACTACGGGCACCACCCGGTCGAGATCGCCGCGGTCCTCAGCGCGGCCCGCAGCGCCTACAAGCAGCGGATCGTCGCGGTCGTGCAGCCCCATCGCTTCACCCGCCTGCGCGACCTGTTCGAGGAGTTCTGCTCCTGCTTCAACGACGCCGACACTGTCGTTGTCGCCGACGTTCATGCCGCCGGTGAGGAGCCCATCGAGGGGATTGACCGCGAGGCGCTGGTCGAGGGCCTGTGGCGCCACGGCCATCGTCACGTGCTGCCGCTGGAAACGCCCGACGCACTGCCGGCGCTGATCGAGACCCTGGTGGAGCCGGGCGACCTGGTGGTCTGCCTCGGGGCCGGCAGCATCACCCACTGGGCGCGGGCCCTGCCCGATGCCCTCGATGAACTGAGCGGCGGCGCGCGGGCGGCAAGCCCGGCCGGGCAGCCCTCATGATTGTGCACAGCGAGATGACGGACTGGATCGAACGGCTGCCGGCGGTGCGCGGGCGCTACGCCCTCGACGTGGATCTCTCCCGCACCGTCTGGTTTCGCGCCGGTGGGCGCGCAGACGTGGTGTTCCGGCCGGCGGACATCGACGACCTGTCGCACTTCCTCTCCGCCCGGCCCGCCGACGTGCCGGTGACCGTGGTCGGCCTCGGCTCCAATCTGCTGGTGCGGGACGGCGGCGTGGAAGGCGTCGTCATCCGACTGCGTCAGGGTTTTCGCGATGTGCACGTGCGCTGGGAGGGCGATCGCGCGCTGGTGGAGGTCGGCGCCGGTGCCCTTGACGTGAACGTCGCCCGTTACTGCCGCGATCAGGGGGTCGATGGGCTGGCCTTCCTGAGCGGCATCCCCGGCACCATCGGCGGCGCGCTTCGCATGAACGCGGGCGCCTACGGCTACGAGCTGGCCGATGTCGTGGTCGAGGCGCGGGCGCTGGATCGCGACGGCGCCATGCACGCGCTCACGCCGGACGCCATGGGCCTCTCCTACCGCCACTCGGCAGTGCCGGACGACTGGATCTTCGTCTCGGCCGTGCTCACCGGACGGCGCGGAGAGCCCGCCGCCATCGCCCGCCATATGGAAGAGATCAACGCCCAGCGCGAGGCGAGCCAGCCGATCCGCGCCCGCACCGGCGGCAGCACCTTCACCAACCCAGCGGGTCATTCGGCCTGGGAGCTGATCGACGAGGCCGGCTGCCGCGGCCTCACGCGCGGCGGAGCACAGATCTCGGAGCAGCACTGCAATTTCATCGTCAATGCCGGCGGCGCCACGGCCTCCGATATCGAGGGGCTCGGCGAGGAGGTCCGCCGCCGTGTCGAGGAGAAGACCGGTCTCTCGCTCCGGTGGGAAATCCGCAGGATTGGCCGCCACGGGCGCTGGCCGCACGACGGCGGGGAGAGCGCGAAATGAGCGCCGCAGGCAAGCACGTCGCCGTCCTGATGGGCGGGTGGTCGGCCGAGCGCGAGGTGTCGCTGGTTTCCGGCGCCGCCGTGGAGCGCGCGCTTGCTGGGAGCGGCTACCGCGTGACCGGCATCGACGTCACCCGAGACCTGTCGTCGACGCTGACGGAGGTCCGGCCGGACGTCGTGTTCAACGCCCTGCACGGCTCCATCGGCGAGGACGGCTGCGTCCAGGGGCTGCTCGAGGTGATGGGCCTGCCCTACACCCATTCGGGCGTGCTCGCTTCGGCGCTGGCGATGGACAAGCCCGCGGCGAAGCGCCTCTTCGCCGACGCCGGCCTCACCTGCCCCGAAGGCCGGGTCCTGGACCGCGCTGCCATCGCCGCCGGCGCCGCAGGCGAGCCACCCTACGTGATCAAGCCGCTCGACCAGGGCTCCAGCGTGGGCGTCCACCTGGTTTTCACCGGCGATAACGACGTGCTCCTCAACGGCGATTGGTCCTATGGCGAGCAGGTGCTGGTCGAGCGCTACATCCCGGGCCGCGAGATCCAGGTCGCGGTGATGGGGGAGCGTGCACTCGGCGCCATCGAGATCAAGCCGAAGGGGCGCTTCTACGACTACGAGGCGAAGTACACCGAGGGCCGCGCCGACCACCACATGCCGGCCCCGATTCATTCCGATGCGTACCACAAGGCGCTGGAAATCTCTCTCACCGCCCACCGGGCCCTCGGCTGTCGCGGCGTCACTCGTGCCGATCTCCGCTACGACGACACCGCCGGCGAGCCCGGCCAGTTCTATCTGCTCGAAATCAACACACAGCCCGGCATGACGCCGCTCTCGCTCGTACCCGAAATCGCCGCCGACGTCGGCATCAGCTTCGAGGAGCTGGTCTGCTGGCTCGTGGAGAACGCCGCATGCGACA
Source organism: Rhodospirillales bacterium (assembly GCA_026712885.1). Classification (GTDB taxonomy): domain Bacteria; phylum Pseudomonadota; class Alphaproteobacteria; order UBA828; family UBA828; genus WTGU01. The sequence continues at coordinate 8,853 of JAPOPO010000577.1, forward strand.
GCTGAGCCTCTTCGGCACACGCAAGCAGGCCACGGGCCCGGAGCCGCGCCCGAGCGTCTACCGCCTCGCCTCCAGGCGTGCGCTCAAGTGGGCGGCGCTCGCACTGGCGGGCGGTGGCATGGTCGCTGCGGCGATCTGGGTCGTGCAGCCCGGAACACTCGCGAAGGTGGGCGACGACATCCGGGCGGGCTTCGTGTCGGTGACCGCAGGCGCAGGCATGACGGTGCAGCAAGTCGAAGCGTCGGGTACCGAGCGAACCTCGGCCTCGGCGCTCCGCGCCGCCGTCGGCGTCGAAATCGGCACGCCCATCTTCGAGGTCGATCTCGCCGCCGCGCGCGACCGCGTTCAGGCAATGGGCTGGGTTGACAACGCGACGGTCGAACGCCGTCTGCCGTCGACTCTGCACGTGCAGATCGTCGAGCGCACGCCGGTCGCGCTCTGGCAGCACAATCAGCGGCTGGTCATGGTCGACCGTGCCGGCACCGAAATCGATTCAGAATCCGTCAGCCGGTTTGCTCATCTGCCGATCATCGTGGGCGACGGCGCGCTCCGCCATATGCCGAGGCTGCTCAATGCGATGGGAGCCGATCCGGCGCTCTCCCGGCGGGTCCAGGCGGCGATCTGGATCGGTGGGCGGCGCTGGACGCTCCACTTCGACAACGGCCTCGAGGCCAAATTGCCGGAGAGCGAGATCGGCGCGGCATGGGCGCGTCTGGTTCGGGAGATCGGCGACCATCGCCTGCTCGACCAGCCCATTGCCGTGGTCGACTTGCGCCTCCCAGACCGGACCATCCTTCGCACCCGACCGCCCGAGCCGCCGGCGGACGACAGGACATGACGAGGCGAGGAGCCCAGAGACCGTGATCGCCGCCCTCGATATCGGCACGACCAAGGTGGCCTGCCTCGTCGCCCAGCGCGACGCCGAGGGCGCGCTCGTCGTCGCCGGCAGCGGCCAGGAGGTGGCAGCCGGCATGCACGCCGGCCGCGTCATCGACATGGAGGCGGCGGAGGAGACGATCCGCACCGCGGTCCATCGCGCGGAGCGCATGGCGGGCGAGAACGTCCGCAGCGTCTTCGTCGGCACGTCGGGCGGCGCGCCCGGTTCGAGTTTCGCCGACGTAGAGGTCGGCATCGGTGGGCGCGAGGTCGCCGAGCGCGACATCCAGCGCGCGTTCGACCAGCTGCAGATATCCGACGATGAGCAGGAGCGCGACATCGTGCACGCCGTGCCCATCGACTATGCCCTCGACGGATCGCCCGGCATCAGGGACCCGCGCGGCATGTATGGCGACAAACTCCAGGTGCGCCTGCACATGGTGAGTGTCGCCCACGGCAACCTGCGCAACCTGCTCTCCTGCGTCTCCCGCTGCGACCTGCAGGTCGCAGCCCCGGTGGCCGCCGCCTACGCCTCGGGGCTCGCGTGCCTGGTCTCCGACGAATTCGATCTCGGCGCGACCTGCATCGACATCGGCGGCGGCACCACCAAGCTCGCAATCTTCGGCGGCGGCAATCTGATGTGGACCGAGACGCTCCCCCTCGGCGGGGATCACGTCACCAACGACATTGCGCAGGGGCTGTCCACGCCGATCGCCAGCGCGGAGCGCATGAAGCGGCTTCACGGCAGTCCGGCGGACGATGCGGCGGACCCGAGCGAGAGCATCGAGGTGCCGGAGATCGGGCCCGAGAACGGCAGTTCGGGCACCGCTCATCACGTGCCGCGTTCGATGCTCACGCGGATCGTGCGGGCGCGGCTGGAGGAAATCTTCGAGTTCGCCCGTGCCCGTATCGAGGCGAGTGGGCTCGACAAGTGGTCGGGAAGTCGCGTCGTCATCAGCGGCGGCGCAAGCCAGACGACCGGTCTCGGCGAGCTCGCTGGCCGCATCCTCGACAAGCAGGTGCGGCTCGCCAGCCCGCTTTCTTTGCCCGGCCTGGCACAGGCCGTCTCAGGCCCGGAATTCGCGACCTGCGCCGGCCTGCTCGTCTATGCGGCGCGCAAGCACACGGAGCCTTGGGCCAAGCACGCGCGCGACGAGTCGGTCGGGCGCTTCACCAACACCCTGACGCACCTCGGCCGCTGGCTGCGGGGCAACTTCTGGGAACACACGGATCAAAGAACACCGTAAAGGAGGGCACTATGACCATCGATTTCATGCCGGAACGGCAGCCGGAAAACAGACCGCGCATCACGGTCTTCGGTGTCGGCGGCGCTGGCGGCAATGCCGTCAACAACATGATCGCCGGCGAGCTGGAGGGCGTCGACTTCGTCGTCGCCAACACCGACGCGCAGTCGCTTTTCCAGTCGCTCTGCGAAAATCGGGTCCGCCTCGGTGTCAACATCACACAGGGGCTGGGTGCCGGCGCCCGCGCCGACATCGGCAAGGTGGCCGCTGAGGAAGCCCTCGACGATATTCAGAGCTACCTCCAGGGGAACAACATGGTGTTCATTGCCGCCGGCATGGGCGGCGGCACCGGCACCGGCGCGGCGCCCGTGATCGCTCGCGCGGCCCGGGAGCACGGCATCCTCACGGTGGGCGTCGTCACCAAGCCCTTCCACTTCGAAGGATCGCAGCGCATGCGGGTCGCGGAACGCGGCATCCAGGAGTTGCACCAGTATGTGGACACGCTGATCGTCATCCCGAATCAGAACCTGTTCCGGGTCGCGAGCGATGAGACCACGTTCGCGGATGCCTTCGGCATGGCCGACGACGTGCTGCACGCCGGCGTGCGCGGCGTGACCGACCTGATGGTCAATCCCGGCCTGATCAACCTCGACTTCGCCGATATCCGCACTGTGATGGGCACCATGGGCAAGGCGATGATGGGCACGGGCGAGGCCGAAGGCGAGGATCGCGCCACAGAAGCGGCCGAGGCGGCGATCAACAACCCGCTGCTCGACAATGCCTCGATCGAAGGCGCGCGCGGGGTGCTGATCAACGTCACCGGCGGCACCGACGTCACGCTCCACGAGGTGGACACGGCGGCGTCGCGAATCTGCAAGCAGGTCGACGAAGAAGCCACGATTATCTTCGGCACCAGCCTCGATCAGAAGATGGACGGTTACATGCGCGTTGCGGTGATCGCCACAGGCATCGATTCGGACGAGGTTCGTGCGCCGATCCCGGACTCCACGGACAACATCCACGTGCTCGGCTTCTCCGACCGCAAGGGCGCGAGCGGCGGTGGTTCGACGATGTCGGCGGCAGAGCCCGAGAAGGAGACAGTCGAACCGGAAGTGGCCCCGTCCTCCGCCGCGACCGGAACCGACCCCTCCGACATCGTCATCCCCGTGGCCGAGGCAGTCGCCGAGTCGGCGGCGGCCGTGGGCGGCGGCGGGACCCAGCCCGCGCCGGCAGTGTCTACCACGCCGCAACCGTCGGCCTCTCCGCGCGCTCAGAGCCCGGCGTCACCCGAGGCGCGGGCCATGTCTGAGCACAGGGCGGTGGCGGCGAGCGCTTCCGGCGCTGTCGCGGCCCAGGCGACCGTCGCAACCGCAGAAGCGAAGGCCGAGCGGCCTGCGGCGCGGTTTACGCCTCCCGAAGCCAGGGCGCCCGCGAAGAGGCCGGGCCTGCCGCTCGACCGCCCGGCAACCGACCGCCAGCGGATCGAGCGCCCGGCTATCGAACGTCCGGCGATCGAGCGCCCTGCGCCCTCGACCCGCCGCGCGGAAGGGAGCGATGCGGCCGCGCCCGGCAGGCCGTCGCTGTTCGAGCGGATGACCGGGACCGGGCGGGCGCGTCGCAATGGCGCCGACGGAGACACGCCTCCTGCCCGCACGGAGTCCCGCACGCCCATGTCGGCAGAGACGAAACCGAAGCCGAGCGACCTGCAAAAGAGCGGCCCGGAGACCCGGCTCCGTTCCGATGCGCCGTCGCTCTCCGCGAAGGCGCCGGCGCTCGGCAGGGAGACGCCAAGGCCGGCAACCTCGACGTCAACGCCCGCACCGACGCTGGGAGGTGCGACGCGTGAGATGGCGGCGCCGGGGCCGAGCCCCGCACTGGGTGCTCAGGCGCCCAAGCCGGCACCGACGCCGGAGCCGTTCCTCGACGGGTTTTCGCCCTCCAACAGGGCGCCGGGCGGCGCGGAGGATCCACTGGAGATCCCGGCGTTCCTCCGCCGTCAGGCCAACTGAAACTGGTATAAGGTCAATTGAGCGGGAGATGGTGCTGCAATAACTCGGATCGGCACTTGAGCAGGGGAAAGGGCTGTAACAACTCGTAACAAACAGTGATTTGCGCGCTGACGGCGCGTTTGCCAGGATCGTCGCGATCTAGATCGCCGATCCCCGTTGGGGTCATGCCGGATCCGGTTGGCAAGCGTGCCGTCTGCCGTAGCATGACCAGCGAGACCAAGGAGCGGCGATTCGACATGAATGGCCAAGGGGGCGACTCGCGCCCATGCAAGTATGATCCCACAACAAACCCTCAAGTCGGCCATTCACTGCGCCGGTATTGGCGTACACAGCAACCGCAAGGTGCGCATGGAGCTGCGCCCGGCACCGCCGGGCACCGGCATTGTCTTCTGCCGCACCGATCGGCCGGCCGGCTCCGACCGGGTGATCGAGGCCATCTACGATAACGTCGTCGACGCGACTCTCTGCACGGCGATCGGCAACGGCAGGGTCTCGGTCCGGACCATCGAGCACCTCATGGCTGCCTTCGCCGGATGCGGCATCGACAATGCTGTGGTCGAGCTGGACGGCGAGGAGGTTCCCGTGATGGACGGGAGCGCCGCGCCGTTTGTCTTTCTCATCGAATGCGCCGGCATCGTCGAGCAGTGTGCGCCCAGGCGCATGATCGAGGTGCTCAAGCCGATCAGGCTCGGCGACGAGAACCGCTATATCAGCGTCGCTCCAGCGGAGACGTTCTCGCTTCGCTGTGATATCGATTTCGATCATCCCGAGCTGGGTTATCAGTCGGTTGTCTTCGATCCGCTTCGTGCCTGCTTCCGCACCGAGCTCGCGCGAGCCCGGACCTTTTGCCGGGAGTCGGACGTGGCTGGCATCCTTGCCGCCGGCATGGGCCAGGGCGGGTCTCTGGAAAACACCGTGGTCATCGGCGACGACGGCCCCCTCAACGAGGATGGACTGCGCTACGCCGATGAGTGCGCGCGCCACAAGGCGCTCGACCTCATCGGAGACCTTTACCTCGCCGGTGCGCCGATCATCGGCCATGTTCGTTGCCTGCGCTCCGGCCACGGCATGAACCACGCGCTCCTCTCTGCCCTGCTCGACGATCCCAGCGCGTGGCGCCTCGTCGGCACGGAGCATGATGCGGCCTTCGGAGAGCCGGAGCGCGAGCCGGTCGCCGCCATCGCCTGAAGCCCGGCCGCTCGACGGGCGGCGCTGCACGGCCAATTTCACTCCCGACATTCAACAGTAGTATGGGACGCCAAGGCATGCGGCCTGCGCCCGCGCGCGGAATCGTCTGACGCCAGCACACGAACGCCAACGAATGGAGGAGCGACGTTGAGAGCCTGGGAGCTCGGCGCACGACAAGGCAGCGTGGACAGCCTGCGGATGGTCGAACGGCCCGATCCGGAACCGGCGGCAGGCGAGGCCCTGGTCAGGATTCGGGCCAGCGCCCTCAACTACCGCGATCACATGATCCTTAACCTGATCGACAGCGCGCCCAAGCCCGAGGGCCGGATTCCGCTGAGCGATGGTGCCGGCGAAGTGGTAGCGGTGGGAGCCGGCGTGGATCAGGTCAAGGCCGGCGACCGCGTGATGGTGAGCCTCTTCACAAGCTGGCTCGACGGCCCGCTGCAGTCCGCGCACTTCGGCAGCGATCTTGGCGGCGGCTGCGACGGGACGCTGGCGGAGCTCGCCGCCTTCCCGGCTTCGTCGCTCGTGGCGATCCCGGACTCGCTCAGCGACGAAGAGGCAGCGTGCCTCCCCTGCGCCGCGCTCACCGCCTGGGTCTCGCTGGTCGAGTTCGGGCAGATGAAGGCGGGCGACACGGTGCTGCTGCTCGGCACCGGCGGCGTCTCCATCTTCGGCCTCCAGCTCGCGCGGATGATGGGAGCGGACGCGGTCATTACTTCGTCGAGCGACGAGAAACTCGCCCGCGCCCGCGCGTTGGGCGCCACCCACGGCATCAACTACAGGGACGACCCGAACTGGGGCCGCACCGTCGCCGAGCTCACCGGCGGCGCCGATCTCATCATCGAGACCGGCGGCGCCGCCACCCTCGCGCAGAGCATCGAGGCCGCCGCCTTCCAGGCCCGCATCGCGCTCATCGGGATGCTGGGCGGTGTCGGCATCGAGAACGACCCGCTCGCGCTGATCTGGAAGAACGTCACCCTCAAGGGCATCCTGGTGGGCAACCGGCGCGAATTGGAAGAGATGACAAAGGCGATCGCCCGCAACGGGCTCAAGCCCGTGATCGACCGGCGCTTCCCGTTCGCCGAGGCGCCCGCCGCATACCGCCGCCTCGCCTCAGGCGCGCATTTCGGCAAGGTCGTGATCGCCCATTAGGAGGTGCTGGGGTAGCTCCGCTGCCCGTCAATAGGTGTTCAGCTTTTCGAGGTTGGTCCTCCGTAAGTCGTCCGCGGTCAGGCCGAGATCGTAGGCCGGCGAGAGGATCATCTCGGCCGCCGTCACGGCGATCTTCACGTAGGCGCCCATGTGGGGCCGGTAGGGACCCCACGCGGCATCGAAGGCGTCGTTGAGCGCAGCATCGGCGTCACCCGGGCGAACGATGGCGGCTGTGCCTGTCACCCGCACCGCCCTGCGCGTAACGACGTCGGTGAAGCACACCTCGATTGCGGGATTGCGGCGCAGGTTCGCCACCGTTCCCGGCGAGCGGATATGGCCGAAGGCGAGGGTCCGGTCGTCGAGAACCACGAACGTCGCCTTGGGCGAAACCGACGGCGTTCCGTCGGCATTCACCGTCGCGACGGCGCCGGCGGAAAACCGCCGGATCAGCGTCTGCATCTCGTCGGTCAGCATCGCGGTGTCTCCACTGGCGGGACTTAAGGGTTCGCGCCCCAGTCCGGATCGTCGCTGGGCGCAGCCGGGGTTTCGCCCGCGAGCAAACCTTTGCCCGGGATGTGGTTGATTTCCAGGCGAATGCCGTCGGGGTCCTCGAAGACGACGAAGTAGTAGCCGGGCGCCCACTCCCGCTCCATCGGCCCGCGGTCGATTGTTGCGTCCATCGCGCGCAGCTTTGCCGCCGCCTTGTCGACGTCCTCGCGCGAACGCGCACGCAGGCACAGATGGTGCAGCCCCACGCGGTTCTGCACGAAGCGCTCGCCCTCGTAATCGGGCGCCGCGCGCTGAATACCGAGCGCGGTACGCCCACCCACGTGATAGACGAAGTGGTTGCCGTCGAAGACCTTTTGCATGCCCAGGAAGGGCAGCAGCTCGCAGTAGAACGCCCGCGCCTCGTCGAAGCGGCTAACGGTGAGCACGACGTGTGCCAAGCCGTTGATCTCGATCATCGGGCTCCTCTGGATCGGCTATCGGGGCAACGACCGGGGCGGGTGGCCTGGTCGATCAATACAGCATCAGTTCAGGCGGCCTTGGAGCCTAGCGGTTGACCGCCGCCCAAGCGGTTGAAGACGGCCAACGATTCCTCGATCAGCGCGCGCTCCAGCCCGCGCACGATGAAGACGACGCGAGATTGGCGGCTCTCGTCGGGCCAGGCGTCGAGGTGCATTGGCGGGTGGATGATGTGCTGCACGCCGTTGATGACGACCGGCGTCTCCACGCCCTCGACGTTCAGCAGCCCCTTCACCCGCAGGATGTCCTCGCCGTGGGTGTGCAGCAGCATGGTGAGCCAGATGCCGAAGGCGGTCCAATCGACCGGCTCGTCATGGACCAGGCAAAAGGAATGGATGCTGGCGTCGTGCCGGTTCACGTCGTGACCATGGCCGCGGTGTGCGTGCGGCGCCTCCGCCTCCGCCTCGATCCAGCGCAGCACTTCCTGGCCTTTTTCGGCAGGGTCGTAGACATCGGCGCGGAGCACGCGCTCCACATCGACCTCACCGTGCTGGCCGATCAGGAATTCGGCGGACGGATTGATTTGGTCTAGCCGCTGCCGCAGCGTTTCGACCGCTTCTGCCTCCGCGATATCGGTCTTGGTCAGCACGATGCGGTCCGCCACCGCCGCCTGCTTGAGCGATTCCTCCTGGCGGTCGAGCTGGTCAAGGCCGTTCACGGCATCGACCGTGGTGATGATCGTGCCGAGCCGATAGTGGTAGCGAAGCGAGACGTCGTTCATCAGCGTGGCCAGGATCGGCGCAGGGTCGGCGAGCCCGGTGGTCTCGACGATCATGCGGCGGTAGGGCGGCACGATGCCGCGCGCACGCTTGTCGTGGACCTCCATGATCGCCTGCTTCAGGTCGTCGCGGATGGTGCAGCAGAGGCAGCCGCTAGAGAGCAGGACCGTGCTCTCGTCCACGGATTCCACGAGCTGGTGGTCGATGCCGACTTCGCCGAACTCGTTGATGAGCACCGCTGCGTCGCCGAGCGAGGGATGCTTCAGCAGGCGGTTGAGCAGCGTCGTCTTGCCGCTGCCCAGGAAGCCCGTCAGCACGATAATCGGCGTCAGTTCGGTATAGGCGCTCAGCGCGGTCTCTCCTGCATTGCCTGCGCTCCGGGGCGGGCGGGCCGGTCAGGCCGCGTCCTCGGCCGCAACGCTGCCCTTGCGCCGGTGGCGCTTCGCCTCGTCGGCAATCGCCGACGCATCGGCATCGTAGACAAGGCGGTCGATGCCCGCGAGCGCGATGAAGCGCTTGCCGCGCGCGCGCCCGATCAGCGTGAGATTGGCCTGGCGGGCGAGCTCGACACCCCAGGCGGTGAAGCCCGAGCGCGAAATCAGGATCGGGATGCCCATCGTCACCGTCTTGATGACCATCTCGCTGGTGAGCCGGCCCGTGGTGTACATGATCTTGCCGGCGGCCCCGATGCCGTTCTGGAACATGTAGCCCGCGATCTTGTCGATGGCGTTGTGCCGGCCGACATCCTCCATGTAGATGAGCGGCCGCGACTCTTCGCACAGCACGCAGCCGTGGATGGCGCCCGCCGCGAGATAGAGGCTCGGCTGCATGTTGATGGCCCGGCTTAGCGCATAGAGCCATGAGGTCTTGAGGCGGGCCTCCGGGTCCAGCACGGTCGCCTCGAAACGCTCCATCAGGTCGCCGAACACCGTGCCCTGGGCGCAGCCCGAGGTGAGCGTCTTCTTGCGCAGCGTCTCTTCGAAATCGGTCTCGCGCTTGGTGCGGACGACGACGGTCTCGATGTCCTCGTCGTAGTCTATGCCCGTCACCTCGTCGTCGTGGCGCAGCATGTTCTGGTTGAGCAGATAACCCAAAGCCAGATACTCGGGGTAATCGCGGATCGTCATCACCGTGACGATCTCCTGCCCATTGAGGAAAAGCGTCAGCGGGCGTTCTTCGATGACCCGTGCTTCGACGGCTGCACCGTCCTGATCCACGCCGTCGAGCAGGCGCGTGAGGCGCCCGTCCTCGGGATCCGGCTTGACCACGAATGTCCGCATGGGACGCAGGGTGCCACGGCCTTGCGCCGGGTTCCAGAACCCTGCATCCGGCTCCTATTCCGGCAGGACTCTGCGATACTAGTTGAAGTAGCGGTGGAGTCGCCGATTCATGACACGCAGGACATCTCCGGCTGAGCCGCCGGCGCCCGAGTCGGACTCCGCGAACGCGCCCAACCGCATGTGGGGCGGCCGCTTCGAGGCATCGCCCGACGAGGTGATGGAGGCGATCAACGCGTCCATCGACTTCGACCGCAGGCTCTATGCCGAGGACATCGCGGGCTCCATCGCCCATGTGACCATGCTGGCCAAGCAGGGCATCGTCTCGCGGGACGACGCCGCAGCGATTGCGGACGGGCTGCGCCGGGTGCAGGCGGAGATCGAGGCCGGTGGCTTCCCCTTCGACCGCGCGCTCGAAGACATCCACATGAACATCGAGGCCCGGCTCGCGGCATTGATCGGCCCGGCCGCCGGACGGCTCCACACCGCGCGCTCGCGCAACGACCAGGCTGCGCCCGATCTGCGCCTCTGGCTGCGCGCGCGGCTGGACCAGGCCGACGAGGCCTGCCGGGCCCTTCAGGCCGCGCTGATCGACCGGGCCGAAGAGCACGCGGCCACGGTCATGCCGGGCTTCACCCACCTGCAGGTGGCGCAGCCGGTCTCCTTCGGCCATCACCTGCTCGCCTATGTCGAGATGATCGGCCGCGACCGCGGGCGCCTCGCCGACTGCCGCAGGCGCCTCAACGAATCGCCGCTCGGCGCCGCCGCGCTCGCCGGGACCTCGTTTCCCATCGACCGCGCCATGACAGCCGAGGCGCTCGGCTTCAACCGGCCGGCAGCCAATTCCATCGACGCGGTTTCCGACCGCGACTTCGTCGTGGAGGCGCTCGCGGCGGCGGCGTTGATCGCCATGCACCTCTCACGCTTCGCCGAGGAGCTGGTGCTCTGGTCGAGCGCGCAGTTCGGCTTCATCGCGCTCTCCGACCGCTTCTCGACCGGCAGCTCGATCATGCCGCAGAAGCGCAACCCCGACGCTGCCGAGCTGGTGCGCGGCAAGAGCGGGCGCATCGTCGGCGCGCTGATAAGCCTGCTCACCATGATGAAGGGCCTCGCGCTCACCTATTCGAAGGACATGCAGGAGGACAAGGAGCCCCTCTTCGATGCCTTCGATTCGCTCGCGCTCTGCCTCGCGGCAACGACGGGCATGGTGCGAGATATGTCCGTG
>JAPOPO010000521.1 GCA_026712885.1 Rhodospirillales bacterium
CATGATCTTGAGGATGTCGACGCCTTCGCGGCACAGCATCCGCGCGGTCTGGCGGAACTGCTCCTCCCCGTCGCAGATGATCGAGAAGGCCCCGTGATGCATGTGGAGCTGGCGCGCGTCGCCCAGGCCGCCGGTGACCGTCAGCTCCGGCGAGGCCGCGAGGACGCGGGGCCCCTCCATCCTGCCGGCGTTGATTTCGTTGCGGATGACGATGTCCATGCGGGTCTTGCCGGTCGCGGCGCAGACCAGGGCCGTGAAGCCGTGGTCGTAGAGAATCTGGGCATGGTGCATCGTGATCAGCGTGTTCTCCTCGGGCGGGGTATCGCCGAGGGAGTAGAGGGAGGTCCCCTCCTCCGAATAGCCGATGTGGGAGTGACCGTTGACGAGGCCCGGCATCAGCGTCGCGCCGCCGCCGTCCACCACCTCGGCGCCGTTCCGTTCGATGCGCTTCTTGCCCTTGACCACCTTCTTGATGCGGTTGCCCTGGACCAGAACCTCGCCCCGGTAGGACTTCTTGCCGGAGCCGTCGAAGATCGAGATGTTGGTGAACAGCGTCTGCGTCATGGTCGCCCCCTTTGCCCGCTCGAATGGCGGCGAATGGAGCGCGCCCGGCTCGTATTGTTATTGTTTGCGCCGGCGCTCCGCCAGCCTCGCATCGCCGCTCGTGCAACGAAGGCGAGCCCGCACCTGCCAGCCGATTCAACCGAAGTCCTTCCGGTGCACTCCGGCCGCGTGAACCAGTGTACCCCCATGCCCGAGCCGCAACAATCGAAAGCCCGACGGAGCGGTTTCAGGCGGGCGGGAGCACGAAGTCGAAGCGCCCGCGCCACGCGTCGTCGGCACGGTCGAGGCGCATCACGAGGTCGTCCCTGAAAATCCAGTCGTTGGCGTTGGCCGCTTCCAGGTCCGGAAAGTAGACCTGGGTGGTGAGGACGGGGGTCGCTTCGCCCTGCACCTTCACGTGAATATGCTGTGTGCGGCCGGAATATCGCACGGGCCGGATGGTCTCGAACCGGAACGCGCCGGACGCATCGGTGAATTGATGACCGCGATAGCGGAAGCCCCGGTTGTCGTAGTGGCCGTCCTCGTCGCAATGCCAGATGTCGATGACGGCACCGGCGAGCGGCCGGCAATCGTGCGCAAGCACCAGCCCTTCGAAGACGAGCGGCTCTCCGCGGGTGTCCGGCTCGCGCAGGCTGTCCCGCTGCGGTGTCAGCGGCGTGTAGAACGGCCCCGCTGTCGACGATCGCGTGCCGGGCGTGCAAGCCACGGGCGGAGCGAGCCCCAGGCTGCGATCGGCAGCCGGGCCCGGGAACGCGTAGCCCAGGGAGGCCAAGCCGGTGCGGGCGACGAAGGACGATGCTGCCGCGCCTCCGGCGGCGGCCAACCCAGCCAGTGCCAATCGTCGCGTAATGGAGCGGTCCATCGCCTGCGCAGGGTAGCCGGTCCTGGCCCATAATTCTAACTGCGGTCGTGGTCTGCGGTGCGACGCAGGCCGTGACCCTGGTGAGAATTGCGGGTTAGGCTCCGGGCTACTCATCAGGGGAGAAGACTGCAATGACCGCCATCGATCCGAACACGGTGCACTTCACCGGGGAGAATTCCTTCCTGCGGCTCAAGACCGAGGCCGATGGGCCGGAGACCACCGTATGCGCCCATTGGCGCACGCTGATCTCGCCGGCTGGCCCCGGCACTTGCCTCTTCCTCCGCTCCGACGCCACCGGGGGCGAGGTCAAGCTCTATGCGGACAATATCGGCATGGCGCGCTGGCTTCAGAGCGAGCTGGAGTCGATCCTGAACCCGCCCTTCGCGGATACGGCCATGCCGATCGCTGAAGCCGCGTTCTCGCGCGAGGGCGCCTTCCGCTCCACCTATCGCGAGATCGTCGATTCGGCCGATGGCCGGATCGAACTGAGCTGGTCCGACATGGGCGAGCCCTTCATGCTGGCGCTGCCGCCGGACAACGACGACACTGGGCCGTGGGCGGTCTACAGCTGCCTCACGCCGTGCCGCACCGCGACGCTGGAGGTTGCGGGAACGCGGGCCGAGGGCGCAGCTTACGAAAACGTCATGTTTGGGCGTCCCGCGAGCTCCAGCTGCCTGGCCTGGTCCGAGACCTGGCTGCGCGGCTGAGGCGCACGCCATGCTTCCCAGAGTCGCGATTTTCGCCATGGGCGGGACCATCGCCATGGCCGAGCGCGGGGAACACGGTGTCAAACCCTCCCTGGGCGCGGACGCGCTGGTGGAGGCGGTGCCGCAGCTTGCCGAGGTCGCGTCCATCGAAGCCGAGACCTTCCGCCTGTTACCGAGCCCGGAAGTCACGATCCCCGATCTCTTCGCGCTGGCCGACGCCATCGAGCAGGCGGTGGCCGGTGGCGCTCGCGGCGTGGTGATCACGCATGGCACCGACACGATGGAGGAATCCGCCTTCGTGCTCGACCGCATACTCGCCCTCGACGCCCCGGTGGTTCTGACCGGCGCGATGCGCAACCCGACTCTCGCCGGGCCGGATGGGCCGGCAAACCTGCTGAATGCCGTGCGCCTCGCGGTGCACGAACCCGCGCGCGGCCTCGGCGTGATGGTGGTGATGAACGACGAGATCCACGCCGCGCGCTACGTGCGGAAGGGGGTGACATCGAACCCGGCGGCCTTCCGCTCGGCACCAGCCGGGCCGCTCGGCTGGTTCGCGGAAGGCGCGGTGCGGCTTGCCGGCCGGCTGGGCCCCCGCCGCACCATCCCGGTGGCACGCGACGCCGAAGTCGCGCCGGTCGCGCTGCTCACCGTGACGCTGGGCGACGATGGCCGGCTGATCGATCGGGCGCTGGACGCGGGCTATCGGGGGATCGTGATGGAGTGCACCGGCGGGGGCCATGCTGCGGCGTGGGTCGCCGACAAGCTCGCAGAGGCGGCTGCGCGCGTGCCGGTGGTCATGGCGTCCCGCACCGGAGCCGGCGAGATGCTGCGCCAGACCTACGACTTCAAGGGCTCGGAGATCGACTTGCTGGCGGGCGGGCTGATCAGCGCCGGCTGGCTCGACGGCCTCAAGGCGCGGCTATTGCTTACGCTGCTGTTAATGGCGGGTGCCGACGACGCGGCAATCCGCGAGGCGTTCAGCGCCTGGCTCGATCCTTCGCCTATGCCCTGAACGGGTTGTTTAGAACTTCTTCCACCAGGGGGTGCGGCCGCCGAGGCCTACCATGTCGACGCCGGTCATGAGCGAGACGTCGTGGGTCAGCGCGCGGAGGTCGTTGGGGTCGAGGTCGCTCACCCGGTTCTTGCCGCAGGCGCGGGCGAAGAGCTGGATCTCCATGGTGAGCGCGTTGAGGTAG
>JAPOPO010000493.1 GCA_026712885.1 Rhodospirillales bacterium
CAGGGGGAGGTGGGTGTCGTTTGGGCCGCCGTGATCCGGTAAGGGCGCACTTCGCTCAAGCCCAGGCCGCTCGCCCCTTTATGAGTTAGCGGGTCGGGCCGATGCTCGATCTCAGGGGCTACGGCTGGATGCTGTGGCAGGGCCTCGAGCTCACCATCCTGGTGGGGCTCGGGGCCATGGCGGTGGCATTGGCGCTCGGCCTCATCGGCGCCTGGGGCAAGCTCTCGCGTGCACGGGCCGGCCGCTGGGCCGCCGGCACCTACACCACCGTCATCCGCGGGGTGCCGGAGCTGCTGCTCATCCTCCTCGTCTACTACGGCGTGCCCACGCTGATCCAGGACATCGCCGAAGGCGCCGGCTACGAGATCATCGTCGACCTCAACCCCTTCGTCGCCGGTGTCGTCACCATCGGCTTTATTTACGGCGCCTTCGCCACCGAGGTCTTCCGCGGCGCTTTCCTCGCCGTACCGCGCGGCCAGATCGAGGCGGCGCACGCCATCGGCATGGGCCGCGCGCTGACCTTCCGCCGCATCGTGCTGCCGCAGATGTGGCGCTTCGCGCTGCCGGGCCTCGGCAATGTTTGGATGGTGCTGATCAAGGCCACGGCGCTGATGTCGGTGATCCAGCTTCCTGAGCTCATGCGCAACGCCCAGATCGCCATGGGAGCGACCAAGCTGCCGTTCACATTCTTCTTCGTCGCCTCGCTCTTTTACCTCGGCATCACCATCGTCTCGATGGTGGTGCAGCGGCGCGCCGAGGCGTGGGCCAACCGCGGCGTACGCCGGGCCTGAGGCTGCGATGGATCTCAGCATCATTTGGGAGAGCCTGCCCCGCCTGCTGGATGGCGCGGCGCTCACGGTGGAAATCACCGTCATCAGCCTGGCGATCGGCCTGGCGCTCGCGGTGCCGCTCGCGATCATGCGGCTCTCGTCCAACCCGCTGCTGTGGATGCCGGTCTACGGCTACATCTTCTACTTCCGCGGAACCCCGCTGCTGGTGCAGCTCTTCCTGGTCTATTTCGGCTCCGGCCAGTTCCGGCCCTTCCTCGACTCGATCGGGCTCTGGGTGCTGTTCCGCGAGGCCTATTTCTGCGCCGTGTTGACGCTCACCCTCAACACCGCCGCCTACACCGCAGAGATTCTGCGGGGGGCGATCCAGGGCGTGCCGCGCGGCGATATCGAGGCGGCGCGGGCGCTCGGGTACTCGGGCACGCTGCTCTACCGGCGCATCGTGCTGCCCAAGGCCTTCCGCCTCGCGCTGCCGGCCTACACCAACGAGGTCGTGTTCCTGTTGCAGGCGACCTCGCTGGTCTCGATCATCACGCTGCTGGACCTCACCGGCGTCGCCCGCATCATCGTCGCCCGCAGCTTCGAGCCCTACAAGCTCTACATCACGGCCGGCCTGATGTACCTCGCGATGAGCTACTTCTTCATCCTGCTCTCGCGCTTCATCGAGCACCGCCTCTCCGGCCACATGCGCGAACGCCCCGCCAGCGGCCGCGCAGTCTCCGCACCGCGCTAATCCGCGAACGCGTTACGGTACTCCTCGTCGCTCAGGACGCTCGCGCCCGTCAGGCGAAGTTCCTTGCGTGCCGGTGTCAGCGACGGGTCGGCGATGGCGGCGAGGAGACCCGCCCGCAAGCGCTCGATTTCATCGTCCGGCGTCGCAGCGCCGGTGACGTAGGGCATGCCCGGCGCGGACGGCGACGAGGCCAGGACCCGGGTGCCGCGCAGCTCCTCCCCGGACTGGTCGGAGAGCAGCGCGTGGGTGACGCAATCGACCGCGCAGGCGTCGGCCTCCCCCGCGGCAACGCAGCGGATGCTGGCGCGGTGGGAGCCGGATGTCACGATGTCTCCGAAGAAGGACTGCGCGTCGTCGCCGGCTGCCAGGATGCGCCGCCAGACGTGGTAGCCCGAATAGGACGTCATGCCGTTGACGGCCAGCCGGCAGCCCCGCAGGTCGCCGACCGACCGCGCCTCCGCGCTCTCGCGGACGATGACGTGCGCCGCATACCCGGCGACCTCGCAGCCCGGCGCATCGTAGCTGGGAGTCGCGATGAGCTTCACCGCCGGCCCGATGAGGTTCACCAGGGGATAGCCGCAGGTCTGGCTGAAGAGCAGCCCGGGCGCACGCCAGTGGCCGTGATAGTCGTCCGGCCACGTCAGCGTCTCGGGAACGTCCCGCACGCCGCACTCCCGCAGATGCCGGCCGAGGCCCGCCCACCAGCGCTCCGTCGCAGGGCGCAGCTCGGCCTCGCAGTACATCGGCAGACTGGCGAGACGTGTTGCAGCGGTCATCGGCTACCGGGGGGTTGGGCCGGACGGTTCCGCATCAGCCCGTGACGATGGGGCTCCGGCCAGCGGCGTCGTCCTCGGCCTTGAGCTTTTCGGCGGCAGCCAGCGCCGCCTCCGGCTTGTCGAAGCGCATGTCCTCGAACATGATCAGCGGCTTGGCGCGGTCGGCGGCGAGCTGGCCCACGCACCATTCCTCGTCCGGCTTGGTGCAGACCACGACGTAGAAGCCGGGGATGGGCCCGA
>JAPOPO010000322.1 GCA_026712885.1 Rhodospirillales bacterium
AGCGCCGAGGAGGCCTCGTCCTTGCTCACGCTCATGGCTCTCTCCACGCTTCGGGCCCGCAATGGAAGGCAGTATACCCGAATCTACTCTGTATTACAGAGTAATCTGTATGCCAAATCGGCTTGATTCGGACCAACGCGGTGCCCACATGGAGGAAGAGAAGCGGCCGGCTGCAACAGGGCTGCCGCGATCGATCGCTTCAGGGCGCGTGCCGCTGCCGGGCGCACCCGGGGACACTCGCTCGATGGAGGAGGGCAAGGTGATGACACGAGTTTCACCGTTCAACAGCCCTCTCCTGCTCGGCTTCGATCGCCTGGAAGAGGTGGTCGACCGGCTCACCCGGTCATCGACCGAGGGTTATCCCCCCTACAACGTGGTCCACATGGGGGATGAGCGGCTGCGCATCAGCCTCGCGGTGGCCGGCTTCGACGAGGACGATCTCGATGTCACCGTCCAGCGCAACGAACTGCACATCAGGGGCCGGCAGGCGGAGGAGAACGGCGCCGTTTACCTGTACCAGGGAATCGCAGCGCGCCAGTTCCACCGCACGTTCCTGCTGGCGGACGGGATCGAGATCGACGGTGCGCGCCTCGACAACGGATTGCTTCACATCGAGCTGACCCGCCACACCGTGCCCGAGATCGTGAAGACGATCGCGATCAGGAGCGGCAACGGGGCGGACTATGACTAAGGGAGGAGCTTCGAACGTTAACCGGCGCGGCAGGCGCTGCTGCGGCTCCCGCGCCCAGTCCAGAGGAGGATGGTCATGAATGATGGCGATCGGACGATTGCTGGTGAGCAGAAGGAATACGTCCACTTCCTCACCGGCAACGAAGCCTACATCCGGGAAGTCCTGGTGGACGGTGCCATCGTCTTCGGCATCCACGCGCCGGACGGCCGCCTCCTCGGCGTCGCGCCAGACCGCGACATCGCGTTCGTCGCAGCCCGTCAGCACCAGCTGGAGCCGCTCAGCGTCCACTAGCGCGCGTCCGTCATTGACGGTCGCGCGACAGGCCGCGACCGCGGCCCGCCGCGAATGCGGCGCGCAGGCGCCGGCCGCAGGCCGGCTGCCGTGAGCGATAAAGTGCGAGAGCGTCTAGCCTGAGTGAGCTGGTCGCACGGCGTCGGCGGCGGGAAGCTCCAGACGGAAGCTCGCGCCGACGATGGCGCCAGCCCCGTCGCGCCGGTTGACGCAACTCAGCCGGCCGCCGTGGGCCTCTGCGATCTGGCGCGAGATGCTGAGCCCGAGGCCTGAGTGGGCGCCGAAGGGCTCACCCTCCGGGCGGTCGGTGTAGAAGCGCCGGAAGATCGCCTCCTCCATGCCGGGCGTCACGCCGGGGCCGTCATCGTGGACGCTGACCATGACCGCGGCGCCATCGCGACGCAGCCCGAGCGCGATCGTCCCGCCCGCCGGGCTGAACGAGCGGGCGTTGCTGATAAGGTTCTGCAGCACCTGGGCGAGGCGATCCTCGACGCCGAGAACCGTGAAGGGACCGTCGCCCTCGATTTCGACGCGCAGGGTCGCGGAGCCTTCGTCCATCTCGGCGGCGGCGCTGTGCATCTCGGCAAGCGTCGTCAGCATGGCGCGAAGATCGACCGGCTCCAGCCGCGCGCGGAAGAGCTCGGTATCGATCTTGGAGGCGTCGGCGATCTGGCTCAGCAGCCGGTCGAGCCGCTTCACGTCCTCGCCGACGAGCGCGAGCAGCTTCG
>JAPOPO010000602.1 GCA_026712885.1 Rhodospirillales bacterium
CCGCCTGCATGCCACCACCCCCCGCCTCTCCTGGCCTCCTCCCTCTCAGCTTGTACCTTCGCGGCGGTGTTGCCTTGCTTTGTGTCCTCCCCTTCTGCCCACCGCCTGCCGCCACCCCCGTAGACCCCCCGGGGCGCCTTCCTTTCTCTCCGACCCCACGCCGGGTCCCCCGGGTTCGGCCGGTCCGGGGGCCCCTCCCAGTGCCCCAGCTCGGGCGGGCCGACTGGTAGTAGGTCGGCCCGGTCGGGAACTGCTCCTTGAGCGGCAGGACGATGAGGTCGCGACCCAGATCGTAGTACACCCGATCCTGGCGGACGTTGTCGATCTCCGCACCGGACTGCTTCAGGACCCGTTCCGCTGCCTCGATCGAGTCCCAGGCGGGCACTGCCGCTGCCAGTTCGCGGCGCGGCAGCCCGCTGCACTGCTCGGCGTTGAAAACCGTATAGGGATAGGACCGGGGCCTGTCCAGCGGCATGGTCTCGTACACTGGCTTGCCGTTCTCATCGAGGACCGGCTTCCCGTTCCTGTCGCGCGCCAGCTTCCTCGCCTCGAACTGCCAGAACAGGATGGCCGAGCCCCTCTGGCCGCGGCGTACCTGGCCTCCCAGGCCCTCCACCTGCTTGTAGGTTCCCCAGCGCTCGTCCTGGTAGCCGCGCATGTCGGCGACGCTGGCCAGCCAGACCGAGTTGCCGCCGCGGTAGGCCTTGCCGGTGGCCACGTTACGCGGCAGGGCCTTCTCGCCCGGCTGCCAGGCCTGCGTCCAGCGGGCCGTGCCGCTCTCGATCTGGTCGATCAGGTGGTCCGCCACCTTGCGGTAGTACGCCTCGCTCCTGTCTGCCGCGCCGGCCGCGCCGCCGCGGCGCCCGAACCTGCGCCCGCCGCTCACGGGAGCCGGCCCCCCTCGCTGCCTTCCGGCGGGCCGTCGTCGCCGTAGGGCCGCAGGTGCGCCTCCAGGACGTCTTCCAGGGACTCCAGGGATTCGGCATCGTCCGCTGCGGGAGCCCCGCACGCGGCGGCCACTGCCCGGGTCGTCTCGACGGCGAAGCCGAGGCCCAGGGCCCGGTCCGCCTCCTCGGCGGTAGCGCACTGGACAAGGAATTCAGGTGTGTCTGCCATGGCCCCAACGTAAGCGCGATTGCGTGATTTGTGAACCCCGCGGCGGCCCCGGATCGGCCCGTCGGGCGTGCCGCCGGGCTCCTCCTGTCAGGGCTGGGCGTTCCCGGGCGGCAACCGGATCCGCGGGCGCATCCGCTTGCAGTTCCGCTCTCTCGGGGCATCGTCGCCACGGCGGCGGTGGCGCGTGTTCCGGCACGCCTTGCAGACGGACTTGCGCGGCCCTCGGTGGGCAAGTCCGAATCGCCCCTTGCCGCAATCCTCGCAGCGCCAGGCGTGGCGCCCGTCGGCGTACGTCCGAATCACCGCCGCCGGGCGCAACGGCCGTATACCGCACTCGCACAGCGGCCCGGCCCCTGCGTCAACGCGAGGAATTCCGATCGCGCCGCGGCAGCCCGGCATCGATCGCGTGGTCGTCACGCACGCGGGCGTTTCCAGCGATGCAGGCGAGCAAGTCGACCCGATCGATCACGAATGGCATGTCCCGGAGTCCATCCACGAACCCGGAATGCGCCAAGCCCCGGGTCCGGGCGGGGACAATCGCCTTGGTCCTGATGCGGCCTCGCTAGCGGCTCGGTCCCGCCACCTCCCTGTGGAAGTGCCTGCGAAAGCCGGGCTGCTCCGGAAGGGGCCGGACCGGCCGCGGCTTCTCCCTGGCCGCGTCCCGCCCCCGCTCGACAGCCGAATCCGCCTGGCGCTGCGGCCCTTTCTCCCGCGCCCGGTCCAGTACGTAGTCGCTCATCACCTGTGCGTCCTGCGAGGCCCGGTAGACCTCCCGCGGATCGTCCTTGAGCGCCTGGATCCACGAGCCCACGTAGGCGGCGTGCCGCGACGGGTCGTGGCCCAGCCGCAGCCGGTCCCCGGTCATCATCGAGCTGATCTCCGCGCGCAGTTCCTCGCGGGCGTAGTGGGGCGAGGCGAAGCCCTCCTCGATCCCCTGCATCAGGGTTGCCCGGTTGAGCCGGTCCGGGTGCCCCGTCCAGTGCCCCAACTCGTGCAGGGCCGTCTGGTAGTAGGCCGGTCCGTTCGGGAACTGCTCCTTGTAGGGCAGGATGATGCGATCCCGGCGCAAATCGTAGTAGGCCCGGTTCTTGCCGGCGTTCTCGATCTCCGCCCCCGATGCCTTCAGGACTCTCTCCGCCTCCTCGATCGGGTCCCAGGCGCGCGCCGCCGGCTGCGGCTCGCGCCGCGGCAGCCCGTCGCACTGCTCGGCGTTGAAGACCGTGTAGGGGTAGGAGCGGGGCCGGTCCAGCGGGATGGTCTCGTACACCGGCTTGCCGTTCTCGTCGAGGACCGGCTTCCCGTTCCTGTCGCGCGCCAGCTTCCTCGTCTCGAACTGCCAGAACAGGATGGCGGAGCCCTTCTCTCTACGGCGCACTTGGCCGCCCAGGCCCTTTACCTGCTTGTAGGTCCCCCAGCGCTCGTCCTGGTAGCCGCGCTGGTCGGCGACGCTGGCCAGCCAGACCGAGTTGCCGCCGCGGTAGGCCTTGCCGGTGGCCACGTTGCGCGGCATGGCCTTCTCGCCCGGCTGCCAGGCCTGCGTCCAGCGGGCCGTGCCGGCCTCGATCTGCTCGATCAGCTGGTCCGCCACCTTGCGGTAGTAGGCCTCGCTCCTGTCTGCCCCGTTGGTCGCGGGGCGGGAACGGAATCTCCGCGCGCCGCTCATCGGGAGTCCGCCTCCCCGTCGCCGCCGAACGGGTGCAGGTGCGCCTCGAGGGCA
>JAPOPO010000358.1 GCA_026712885.1 Rhodospirillales bacterium
TCGCCATGCCGGCCCGGTGCGTATAGAAGGACTTGGTGAAGCCGGAGCGGAAGCCGAGCGCCATCATCGCCTTCATGACGTACTCGAAGCCGGTTTGATCCAGGTCCTTCGCGCTCTCCACACCGGCCATCTTCCGCAGGATGAAGCGGTACCGCTCATCGTTCAGGGCGAGCTGCTTTCGAGCTACGTGGATAAGCGCGGTTTGCTTCCTCGTGAGCGCCAGGGGCCGCGCGTTCTGCCGCCGCTCGCTCACCGGGTTTCCCCGATGATGCTTGCAGCCTGTTTGAGGTGGGTCAGCTTGATATCGCCGTCGCATGCCAGTTCCCGGCCGAGCCGAAGCAGCATCTCGGCCTGACGCAGGCCCGGCTTATCGGCGGCCCATTTCCCAAGGAAGGTGATCGCCTTGGGCTCGTGAGCTCCGTAATGGCGGGCGAACGCGTGTAAATCGGCCTCCGGACATGCCTTGATGTAGAGCTTCGATCCGATGCGCGAGCTGAGCTGTGCGAATGCGGCGGCGCGCGTGGTGTTGAAGCGGCTGCCCAAAGTCGCGTTGCCGAGGAGGACCAGGGGAACCCCGGTCTTGTCGTGAATGCCGCGCAGCACGTCGAGATTCCGCGCATTCACGTGCTGCGCTTCGTCTACCAACAGGACCTTCACGCGGTCGTCGCAGACCGCGTTGCACAAGACCTCGTAGAGTTCGAGAGTGCTGCAGGGCGGGCTCCATTGGCAGACGGCACCGCAAAGCAGCGACAGCATCGCGTTCATGGTGTCGTGCACCGGGTCCATAACGCAGTAGCGAGCGCGCCGAACCCGCTCGGCGTAAGCTCGTGCTGCCGTCGTCTTGCCAACGCCGGGCTCGCCGACGACGCTGCCGATGCACCCCAGCTTCTGCGCGACCTCGATTGTCCGCCAGATATCGCCCGCAACCTGCGTCTCACAGACGACGGGGCGTTCGTCGTCCCCGATCAGGTTCAGTATTTCAGGCACGGAAAGCCTCCAGGGTCGGTAGCCGGGATGCGCTGGCCGTCGCGGAAGGCTGCCAGGGCGCGCGCAGCTTCATCCGCTCGCCCCCCGCCGTTTGAGTAGAGCGTCGATGGCCTGGCGCTGTTCATCGCTCATACCGCCGCTCTCTGGCGAAGCGGCACGATGCGGAGTCGGGCCGCCCAGCGTCCTGAGGAATTCGTCCCGGGCGTGCCGCGTTGTTGCCCGGCGCTGCTCATCGCGGGCGGCCTTGGCGGTTTCAATCGTCTGGCGCTCTGCAGGAGAGCGCCCGCTCTCCAGGGCAATTCTCTCGAGGCGCTCGCCCATGCCGATGACGTTGCCGCGCTCCGGTATCGGCGCCGGCTCCTCCCGCGACACCACGTCCGCCACGCGCGCTTCCATGTCCACCGGATCGATGTCCCGGCTCATGTCCCGGTAGGCCGCCTCGGCCACGCGGCGGCGGCGCGCGGCCTCCCTCGCGCCCTCCGGATCGAGGGCGTCGTAAGGGGTCTCTGGTTCGGCCATGCAGAGGAATTCGCCCCCTGCGTCCAGCACGCA
>JAPOPO010000568.1 GCA_026712885.1 Rhodospirillales bacterium
GACGCCGCGCCCGACGCGTGGGGCCGTCGCGTCATCCTGAACCGAACCTTCGGACGCAATGGCAAGGATGTCGACACCGCTGCACTCGACGAGCTGACCTATCTACTGGAGTCCGGCTCCGACCGCACCGGCGCTCTGGATTTCCAGCACTCCCCTTCGGAGTACGTGCCGCGCGACGCCCGAGCCGCGACGCTCGAAGAGCTGCTGAACGCCGCCGAGAAAGTCGAGAATGGCGAGCCCCTGACGCCCGATCTCAATCAGGCGCTGTTCCACGGTACGTCGCTCGGCGGCGCGCGCCCGAAGGCGATGATCCAGGAAGGCGACACGAAGATGATCGCCAAGTTCTCGTCTTCGACCGACACCTACAACGTGGTGAAGGCGGAGTATGTCGCGATGCGCCTTGCTGCCTGGACGGGGCTCAACGTCGCTCCCGTGCGTCTTGCGCATGTCGCCGGCAAAGACGTGCTGCTGGTCGAGCGTTTCGACCGCGCAAGGACGAAAGACGGCTGGACGCGCAAGGCGATGGTCTCGGCGCTGACGCTGTTCGGCCTCAACGAAATGATGGCGCGTTACGCCAGCTATGAAGACCTCGCGGAAATCATCCGGCACCGCTTCACCTCGCCGAAGACGACGTTGCACGAGCTTTACGGACGGCTCGTGTTCAACATCCTGTGCGGCAACACCGACGACCACGCCCGCAACCATGCGGGCTTCTGGGACGGCGAACACTTGGCCCTGACGCCTGCCTATGACATTTGCCCGCAACGCCGTTTCGGCAATGTGGCCAGCCAGGCGATGCTGATCGTCGGAAACAATCGGACGAGCACACTTGCGACCTGCCTGGAGGTCGCGCCCAATTTCCAGCTCAGCGAGGAAGCGGCGAAGGATATCATCACCCGGCAGATAGGCACCATTCGGGACGCATGGGACGACATCTGCGAGGAAGCCGCATTGACCGAGGTCGAACGCAACCTGTTCGGCCAGCGCATCTTTCTGAATGACTATATCTTCGAAGGCACGGCGGAGGGCCTTTGGTGATGGAGCCCCTATCGTGGCAGCAGTGGAAGCCAAAACAACGGAGATCGATCATCCCGAATGGACCGAGTACTGAAAGCCCTTCTTCGCGTGCCGCTCCAGCATGTCGATCAGCCCGTCCTGGAACGTCACGACGCAGTGCCATTCGGGCGGGGCATCGTCCCCGCCGAAGGCAGCGAGGCCGAAGAGGGCACCGGGCCGCGGCCGGAATGCCCGCCCTCCGCCGGGCGGGGCGTCGCCGCTCCTGACCTCGCCGACGATCCGATGACGATGTACCTGCGCGACATGTCGGCCACCGCGCTGCTCACCCGCGAGGGGGAGGCGGCACTGGCAAAGCGGATCGAGGCGGGGCGGCGCATGATGCTGGACGGCCTCTGCGCGAGCCTGCCGGCGATTGCGGCGGTGAGCGCATGGCGGGACGCGATCCGCGGGGGCACGCTGGCGCTTCGCCACGTCATCGACGTCGGGGCCACCTACAATGGTGAGTACCAGGCCGGGAACGCCGGCGAGGGGGCCGATGGGGCAGGAGACACCCACTGCATTGACGAGGACGCCGCGCCCCGGCTCGCTGCGATGGAAGAGGCGGTCCTTCCCGCCGTCATGGAGACCCTCGACGGGATCGCGGCGGCCCACGCGAAGTTGCGCCGGCTTCAGGAGAAGCGCATCGAGCTGGCGCGGACAAACCGGACGCAGACGGCCTCGCAGGCACGGAGCCGGCGCGCGCTGGAGCGCGACCTCTCGGCTTCGATGGCGAGCCTGCGCCTGACCGACGTCCGCATCGAGGCGCTGGTCGACGAGATACGCGCTGCGGCCGAGCGCCTGCGGCGCTGCGAGGGCGCGCTCCTCCGCCTGGCCACCGGGTGCGACGTCCCGCACGAGGCGTTCCTGGATCAGCACCAGGGACGAGAGCTGGACAGCCGCTGGCTCTCGCGCGTGGGCCGCCTTCGCGGCCAGAGCTGGAAGAGGAAGACCCTGGCCGCGCAGAAGCGCCCCGAGGCGCTGGCGCTGCGCCGGGAGATCCTGGCGCTGGCCCGCGAGACCGCGACGCATCCTGCGGACCTCAGACAGACGGCCGCCCTGGTCCTCGGCGGCGAGCGCGAAGTGCGGCAGGCGACGGAAGAGATGA
>JAPOPO010000561.1 GCA_026712885.1 Rhodospirillales bacterium
AACTCTTCACCCCGCCGCGATACCAATTCACCGGCGTGTAGCCGAGCGCCGAAGCCGAGAGGCTGGCGATTTGGGAAAACCAGCATTCCCGGCCCTGGCAGAAAAAGACCAATGTCCTGTCCTTGTCGCCGACGGTCAGTCCCGCAAGGCGCGCGCTCAGGCTTTGCTTCCTGTCTTCCTTGCCCGCGCCCGGCAGCCAGTGGGCACCGGGAAGTGTCGGAATTCGCCGCGGGCTGCATCGCCGGTCGAGTCAGGGTTTCTCCCCGTAGAACACCGAGCGGAAATCCGACCCTGTGGCGTGACCGACGACGCCGGCCTGGTTTGCGCCGCCGAACTGGCCGACAGCGTCGTATGTCTGCGAATTGGCCTGAGTGCTGCCCGAGAACCGCCCGCCGCCGACCGGCATGGCGTCCCACCGCAGGGTGCCGAGGGTCGGAACGTCCTCGAGGGCGAGGGCCGCCTCGGTGGCGCCCGAGCCCAGCGTGACGGTCACGCTCGCCGCGCCGGTCGCGATTGTGGGGTCGGACCCGTAGTAGCCGGCCCATTCGCCCGTCCAGGTCGCCGCCCCGGTCGGCTGGTGTTGCGGTGCCGGATCCAGGGACAGATTTGGCGTCCAGACGCCGCCCTGATGCGTGTACCAGGCGCTCATTCGGTGGTCCGGGTGCTCGATGCCGAGATCGACGCCCTGAACCACCGCCCAGGGACCGAGCGAAGGCGAAAACGGCGCCTCGAGCGCGGGGCCGTCACTCTCGGCATGCGCGCCCCATTGGGCGAATGTCTGACCGGTCGCCGGGAGCGTGACGTCGACGGCCTGTCCGGGCGCAAGGTCCGTCGTCGTCGTGGGCCCAAGCTCCACGCCGTTCGAAAGATGCACCTCGACCCGCACACGGGGGATCGTGGCGCCGGTGATGTTGGTCGCGGATCCCCTGAAGCTTTGGGTGGCGGCGTCGTAGCGCAAGTCGAGACGCACACCCTTGCGCGTCATCCAGAAGGTCTGGGTCGGGTCGAGTTGCACGGCGGTTTCCTCTCCGCCTTCACCGCTCTCTCCGCCCTCACCGCCTCCGCCATGCTCGCCGGACCCTTCACCGCCACTGCCCTCGCGGCCGGATTCGGAGGTCGATGAACAGGCGCCAAGGGCGAGGGCCATCAGCGCGACGAGGGCGAGATGCATGGGGTTCGGCAGAATCTGTAGGGCCATGGAGTTCTCCTTCGATCGGGTGCTTGCTGCCGCGTCCTGCCGAAGCCGGGCTCGGAGAGCGCGTTGTGGACGAGGCGGCGTGTAAGGGCGTCCGGAGTCTTCTTCGTCGTGACCATCGTCGTCGCGGCGTTCGTCGCGAAGGAAGAGATAGGAAAGGAATGTCGCAAAACCTTGTCGCCGGAGACCTCCGTTTGTCGCGGTCCGTCGCACCGGGCCCGCGTGACACAATTTGTTACACTTCTTTTCCTGCCGATTGCCGGGAGCCGCATAGGCTGTAGCGCATGGTGAACTCTTTCCACGTCCTCGTGGTCGACGATCACCGGGATATCCGCGAGCCGCTCGGGCGGTATCTCGAAAAGCATGATGTGCGCGTCACCCTT
>JAPOPO010000161.1 GCA_026712885.1 Rhodospirillales bacterium
AGATGCCCCTCAACCAGGTCGCGACAATCAACATCCCCGAACCGCGCATGCTCTCGGTCCAGGTCTGGGACAAGACTCAGGTGAAGGCGGTCGAGAAGGCGATTCGCTCCTCCGATCTCGGACTCAATCCGATCGTCGACGGCCAATCGCTCCGCATCCCGATCCCGGAGCTGAACGAGGAGCGCCGCCACGAACTCGCCAAGGTTGCCGCCAAGTATGCCGAGCAGGCCAAGGTGGCAGTTCGCAACGTGCGTCGCGACAGCATCGATCAGCTAAAGAAGATGGAGCGGGCGAGCGAGCTCGGAGAGGACGAATCCAGATTTTGGGCAGACGAGATTCAGGAAATGACCGACGGGTTCGTCAAGAAGCTAACCGAGATGTTCGAGGCCAAGGAACAGGAGATTCTGCAGGTCTAGACATGGCGCTCGCGCGGTCATTCGCCGATCGACAGGACACGTCCCTGCATGTCGGTATCATTCTGGACGGCAACGGGCGCTGGGCACGGGCGCGCGGTTTGCCGAGAACGGCAGGGCATCGTCGCGGCGCAGAGGTCGTGAAGACAATCCTGCGGGGCTGTCCCGACCGCGGGATCCGCTACCTCACCATCTATGCGTTCTCATCCGAGAATTGGAAGCGGCCCGAGGGCGAGGTCTCGGACCTCATGGGACTTCTCAGACTCTATCTGCGCCGCGAGGTCGCCGACCTGCGCGGCAATGGCGTCCGGATCGCCTTCATCGGCGACCGAACGCGGCTGAGCAAGGAGATCAACGCCCTCATCGACGAGGCCGAGGAGAGCACCCGGCACAACGCCACGCTCACTCTCACCGTCGCCGTCAACTATGGCGGGCGCCAGGAAATCGTGGATTCGGTGCGCCGGATCGCCGAGCAGGTCCGCGACGGCGCGCTCGCTGCGGACGACATCTCCGAGGAGACTGTCCAGCGCCACCTCCAGACCCGCGCCCTGCCGGACCTCGATCTCGTGATCCGCACCAGCGGCGAACAACGCCTCAGCAACTTTCTGCTGTGGCAGTCGGCGTACACGGAGCTCGTATTCGTGCCGACGCTCTGGCCCGACTTCACGCTCGATCACCTCGATCAGGCAATCGGCGAGTTCCGGCGCCGTGAGCGGCGCTACGGCGGCGCCCGAAGCTAGCCGGCGGGCAGGGGCTGCGCAGTAAGGCTAATCGGAGAGCACATGGCCTTGTCCACCCGAGAGCTCTGCACTCTCACCGCCACCGAGGCGATCGCCGCGTTCAAGGCCGGGTCGCTCTCACCGGTCGCGCTCATGGAAGCGACGCTGGCGCGGATCGAGGCCGTCAACCCCGCGCTCAATGCCTTCACCGAGGTCCATGCCGAGCGCGCGCTCGACCAGGCCCGCGCGGCCGAGGTTGCCTACGCTCGCGGAGAGGCACGACCCCTGGAAGGCATTCCGGTCGCCATCAAGGACTTTCATCCGGTTGCGGGCGAGCTCACGACCTTCGGCTCGAAGGCGTTCGCCGACCACAGGCCCGAACGCACGGCGCCCACCGTCCCCCCGCTGCTCGACGCCGGCGGCATCATGCACGCGCGCACGACCACGCCGGAGTTCGCCTACGCGCCGATCACCGCGAGCCTGCTCTGGGGCGTCACCCGCAATCCGTGGAGCCTGGAGCACTCCCCCGGCGGCTCGTCGGGCGGCGCGAGCGCGGCGCTCGCGGCAGGCATGACGGTGCTGGCGGACGGCACCGACGCAGGCGGCTCCGTTCGCATCCCGGCTGCCGCCTGCAACATCGTCGGCTACAAGCCGCCGTTCGGGCGCAACCCGCTGGATCGGGATCATCCCATCGAATCTCTGCTCCATTACGGGCCGATGACCCGGAGCGTCGGCGACGCCGCTCTGATGCAGAACGTGATGTCGGGCGCACACGGCGACGACATGTGCTCGCTCAAGGAGCGGATCGACCTCCCCGAGAGCTATCCGCCGATCGAGGGCTGGACCGTCGGCTTTTCGATGGACCTCGGCATGTTCGAGATCGACCCCGAGGTCGCCCGCAACACGGAGGCGGCGGTGGACGTCTTTCGCCGCCTCGGCTGTACGATCCGTGAGGTGACGCCGGATTGGGCCGGGTTTAACCTGCCGCATCCCTACCTCCGCTATTGGGAGGGCATGGCGGCCTCAAGCCTCGGCGGGATGGTCGACGAGTGGCGCGATGAGATGGACCCTTACATGGTCGGCATCATCGAGAACGGCCGCGCGCACTCGGCGGGGACGCTCTATCGCTGCAACACTGTGCGCGGCGCGATGTACCGCTCGCTGGCGCCGATCCTGGAGGAGTGCAACGTGCTGGTGTGCCCCTCGCTTGCCGTGCCGACGGTGGCGGCAGAGCATGACTGCGGCGCGGAGGATTTCCGCGTCAACGGCAAGCCGGTTCACGCCTATCTCGGCTGGAACCTCTGCTATCCCTTCAACATGGTGAGCCAATGCCCCGTGATCGCGGTGCCGAGCGGCCTCTCCACCGCCGGGCTGCCCACCGGGATCCAGATCGTCGGGCGGACCTACGACGATCTGAGCGTCTTCCAGGCCGCCGCGGCCTACGAGGCCGCCAATCCCTGGCGGGACGTGCTCCCGCCACTCTGACCGTCGCACGCAATCCCGTCTCGACTATCGAAGCTGAGATCGAGCCATGACCGACGACTTGATGGCCCGCGACAGGCGCACCATTGCCGATATCGAACGTCTTCGCTTCTTCCCGGCGACCGCCGTGGGGGGCGAGGGCTCCTACGTGATCGAGGAGGGCGGCCGGCGCGTGCTGGACTTCAGCGCCTCGTGGGGCGCGGCGTGCCTGGGCTACGGCCACCCGGCGCTGGCCGAGGCGGTCAGCGAGGCCGTGCGCAACATGGGCGCTGTCAGCCTCGCCTCTTGCGCGGTCGGGAATGCGGTTGGCCTGGCCGAAGATCTGCTGGCGCGCTTGCCGGACGATCGCGATCGGCGGGTCTGGTTCGGCCATGCCGGCTCCGACGCCAACGACGCCGTGGTGCGACTGCTGGAGGCGGCGACGCCCCGTCGCGGCATTCTCTCCTTCGTCGGCGCCTATCACGGCGGCAGCGCCGCCTCGATGTCTGTCTCCGGCCACAGCTCCCAGGCCCACGCACCGGCGCGCGCGGGTCTCACCCGGCTTCCTTATCCTGATCCCTATCGCCCGCAGTTCTCGCCCGATTTGGTTGCCGGCGCCCTCGCGGACCTCGACCGCCGCTTGGAGAGCGAGCTTCGGCCGGACGAGATCGCCGCCGTCTTTATCGAGCCGATTCAGTCGGACGGCGGCCTGATCGTGCCGCCCGCCGGCTTCCTCAAGGGGCTGGAGGAGCGCTGCCGTGCCCACGGCATTCTGATCGTGGTGGACGAGGTCAAGGTGGGCATGGGACGCACCGGGCTCTTCCACGCCTTCGAGGCCGAGGGCTTGAGCCCGGACATCGTCGTCTACGGCAAGGGCTTGGGCGGCGGCCTGCCGATCTCGGCCGTGGTCGGCCCGGCAGAGCTGATGAACCTGCAGCCCGCCTTCGCCATCATGACGGCAGCCGGTAACCCGGTCTGTGCCGCTGCCGGCCGCGCCGTGCTGCGCACCATCGAGGAGGAGGACTTGATGGCCGGAGCCAATCTCAAGGGCGAGCACCTGCTGTCGGGGCTGGCCCGGCTCGCCCAGCGCCACGCGCTGATCGGCCATGTGCGCGGGCGCGGGCTCACCTGCGGCGTCGAGCTTGTCCGCGACCCGGTGAGCAAGGAGCCGGCAAGCAGCGAGACGGCGAAGGTCGCCTTCCGCGCGCACCAGCTTGGGCTGATCTTCTATTACGTCGGCATGGAGTCCAACGTGCTCGAGCTCACCCCGCCGCTGACCATTTCCGAAGAAGAGATCGACGAGGGACTCGCCATCCTCGACCAGGCGCTGGAGGACGTTGCGACAGGCCGCGTCTCTGACGAGGACATCGCCGCCTACGCCGGGTGGTAGCGGCCCCACGCGCAGCGCGGGGCCGCCTCTCGCAGATCAACCGTAGCGGTAGGGCCGTCCCGCCCTCTCCATGTCCGCATTGTACTGCTTGAAGATCTCCACCACCTTGGCCTTGGTCTCCGATTCCGCCGCGATCTCGTCCCAGAAGATCCGCGCCGCGGCCTCCACTTGCGCCCATTCCTCGTCCGGAATCGAGGTCAGCTCCATCTTGGTGCCATGGACGCGGAGGCTGGCCTCGCCGCCCCAGTACCACCACTGGCGGTAGTAGTGAGACTGATCGCAGATGACCCGCAGCAGGGTCTGGAGGTCCTCGGGAATCTCGTTCCAGCGCTCCATGTTGGCGTAGAACGAGCCGATCCAGGCGCCCGAGAT
>JAPOPO010000471.1 GCA_026712885.1 Rhodospirillales bacterium
CAGTTGTTGATCTTGTGCGCGCCGGTGTGGTTGAGCTCGTCCCGCTTGAAGTAGATGCGCGCGCCGCCGAGGTGTTCGCTGAGGCGCTCGGCGTGATAGAGCGGGCTGGGCCGGCCGACGTAGTGGCTGAGCAGGCGCTCGAACTCCTCGGCGAACTCGGGATCGTCCTTCGCCGCCTCGTACGCCTTCTCCAGATCGAGGATCAGCGGCATCAGAGTCTCGGCGACGTAGCGGCCGCCGTAGATGCCGAAGTGCCCCTCCGCGTCGGGGCCCGGCCGATTGGCGCCGCGTGCGCTCATGCCTGTGCCTCATTCGGTATCGCCGTAGCCGCGACCGCCGCGGCTGCGAGGAAGGCGCTGATCTTCTCAGGGTCCTTGCGTCCCGGCGCGGATTCGATGCCGGACGACACATCGACCGCGCGTGCGCCCGTGATTCTGATCGCCTCGCCCACGTTCTCGGCATCTAGACCGCCGGAGAGCAGCCACCCGGTCGACGGTGGCGGCGCGGCCTCGAACAGCCGCCAGTCGAAGGTCCGCGCGTTGCCGCCGGGGCGGGTATCGTCTGCCGTCGCCTTGGCGTCGAAGAGAATCAGGTCGGCGCTCTCGCCATAGTCGTCGGCACGGGCAATGTCGGATGCTTGGGACACGCTGATCGCCTTGATGATTCTGCAGCCGGTGCGCGCGCGAAGGGCCTCTGCCCGCGCCGGGCTCTCGTTTCCGTGGAGCTGGATATAGTCGAGTCGCATCTCAGAAAGAATAGCGTCGAGAAACTCGTCGTCGGGCTCGACGACGACGCCGACGGTGGCGACGCCGTCCGGCACGCCCGCACTCAAGGCCGCGGCACGGCTGGGCGCCACGTCGCGCGGCGACGGTGGAAAGAACACGAAGCCAAGGAACCGCGCACCGCCGGCCACCGCAGCATCGACGGCGGGGCGATCGCTCAGTCCGCAAGTCTTGACCGCAATGGACATGATTCAACTTAACCCGGATTTCTCACCATGTCGCTGGCGAGAAACTGGGCCTAAGCGAGATCCTTGGGCGTGAGAGACACGGGCGCGGCCGTCGGAACCGCCGCCCGTTGGGCGCGCACCGCCTCGTCCAGTTTCTTGCGCGCGCCGGCGAGCTCCTGCTCCAGGACGCGTGCACGCCTGCGGCCCCGGCGCGCCATGCGGCGCACCTTGTGGTCGAGCAGCCAGCGGACCAGGGCACCGGTCAGGAACCCCACCACCAGCGCCCCCACCGCCAGCGCCCACATCGGAATATCGAGCCTGTAGGGAAGCGGCGCCACGCTGATCGTCACGGGGCCGCGGTTTGCGACCGCAAAGGCGATGACGATCACCGCCACCACTGCCGCGATTGCCCAAGCGAGTATTCTCATGGGCCGGCTCTTGTGCGCCGCGTTGTGCGGCCCGTCAACCACGCAGTGCGGCGGTCACGATCCCGGACCGCCGCGCATCGTTCAAGCCGCGCCGCTCATTCGCGGTTGATCCGCTCGCGCAGCTCCTTGCCCGTCTTGAAGAACGGCAGGAATTTCCTGTCGACCTGCACCGCCGCACCGGTGCGCGGATTGCGGCCGACCCGCGCCCCCCGCGGGCGGACCGAGAACGCACCGAAGCCGCGAAGCTCGACCCGGTCGCCTTGCGCAAGCGCATCGCTGATTTCCGTGAAAATCCGGTTCACCACCCGCTGGTAGTCGCGGTGGTAGAGGTGCTGGTCGGCGTGCTTTTCCGCCAGCAATTGAATGAGTTCGGACTTTGTCATTCTTAAAGCACCCCACCACGCGCGCGTTCCCGAGAAGTGTGCTGCATTGCCGAGAACGCCGTCAATTCAGTCCGATAACTCAGGGTGCCAAACGGCGATCAGGCCGTCAAGGCCGAGCGTTCGCGCCGGCAAGGCGCGCTCGAGCGCTGCGTCGATGGTGCCCAGCAGGCCGCCTTCGTCACCGGTTATCACATCCGCGGCTGGTATGGTTTCCAACACACCACGGGACTGCGCGAGCCACGCCCGCGCCTCCTCTTCTCCACCGATGGCATCGACCAGGCCCGCCTGCACCGCCTGCCGGCCGGTGAACACACGCCCGTCGGCGAGCGACAGCGCCGTCTCGCGGTCGAGGGAGCGTCGCTCCATCAGCAGGCCCAGGAACGACTCGTAAATGTCCGTCACCACGCTCCGCATGGCCTGGCGAGTCGGGTTGTCCAGCTGCTCGTAGGGCGTCGGCTTCGCCTTCAGCGGTCCGCTGCGGATCGCCTCCGCGCGCACGCCGATCTCTTCCAGGAGCGCGGAGAACTCGGCGGTCTGGAACAGGACTCCGATCGAGCCCGTCAGCGATGCTTCGCGAGCCAGCACGCGATCTGCGGCGAGCGCCGCCATGTACGCCGCCGAGGTCGCCGTCGTGCCGAGAACCGCGACCACCGGCTTCTTCTCGGCAAGGGAACGCAGGCTGAGATAAAGCGCTTCGCCGCCGACAGCCGTGCCGCCTGCTGAGTCGAGCCGCAGCACGACAGCCTTGACCGCATCGTCGTCACGGAGATCGGCGATGATCCGGTCGCGGGCGGGATCGTCCTCGATCAGCCCGTTCACCCAGAGGCGTGCGACGTGCTCGCCGCCATCGAAGGCGAAGGGCGCCGCGGCCACCAGGGCGACGGCGACCAAGGCGACGATGGCAAGGGCGCGCCAGATGGCGACGCCCCGCTTGAGACGGCGGCGGTCCAGCAACCTGTCGGGATCCAGGCTCGCCATCTCCCTCCTGGAACGCGGGCTAGAGGGTCAGGGCGCGCGCCTCAACTCTCCTCGGGCGCGTCCTTGGCCTCCGCTGCACGTGCGGCCTCCTCCTGGGTCTTGCGATCGAGCGCGGCGCCCAGAATGTCGCCGAGGCTCGCGCCGCTGTCGGTCGAGCCGTACTCCTCCACGGCCTGCTTCTCTTCCTGGACCTCCAGGGCCTTGATGGAGAGCGTGACCCGCCGGTTGTTGCGGTCGATCTGCAACAGCTTGGCGTCCACCTTGTCGCCCGGCGCAAAGCGCGAGGGGCGCTGCTCGTCGCGGTCGCGCGCAAGGTCGGAGCGCTTGATGTCGCCGGGCAACGACCCGAAAATTTCCACTTCGACGCTGTGCTCATGCACCGCCGTCACGGTGCAAGTCACCGTCTTGCCGCGGCGGGCATCCGCGCCCTGGAACGGATCGTCGTCCAGCTGCTTGAGGCCCAGTCCGATTCGCTCCTTCTCGACGTCGACGGTCAGCACCTTGGCCTTCACCTCGTCGCCTTTCTTGAACTTCTTCAGGGCATCCTCGCCGGGCGTCAGCCAGTCGAGATCGGAGAGATGCGCCATGCCGTAAATCTCGCCCTGCAGCTCGACGAACAGGCCGAACTCGGTGATGTTCTTGATCTCACCCTCGACG
Organism: Rhodospirillales bacterium; assembly: GCA_026712885.1. GTDB lineage: Bacteria > Pseudomonadota > Alphaproteobacteria > UBA828 > UBA828 > WTGU01. The sequence goes on from JAPOPO010000471.1 coordinate 3,396, forward strand.
ACGGAACCCTCCGGATGGGTGTCGGCGAAGACGATCCAGGGGTTGTCCAGGCACTGCTTGAGGCCGAGACTCACGCGGCGCTTCTCGGGGTCGACGTCCAGCACCATCACCTCGACCTCCTGACTGGTCGAAATGATCTTGCCCGGATGCACGTTTTTCTTGGTCCAGCTCATCTCCGAGACATGGACCAGGCCTTCCACTCCGGGCTCCAGCTCAACGAACGCGCCGTAATCGGTGATGTTCGTCACCCGGCCGGTGAACTTGGTCCTGACCGGATATTTCGCCTCGACGCCCTCCCACGGATCAGCTTCGAGCTGCTTCATGCCGAGCGAAATGCGCTGGGTCTCCGGGTTGAAGCGGATCACCTGGACGTTGACCGTCTGGCCGATCTGCAGGGCGTCCGCCGGATGGTTGACCCGGCGCCACGAGATGTCGGTTACGTGCAGCAGGCCGTCCACGCCACCCAGATCGACGAACGCGCCGTAGTCGGTGATGTTCTTGACCACGCCTTCGAGCACCTGCCCCTCGTGGAGATTGGCGATCAGCTCGTTGCGCTGCTCGGCACGGGTGTCCTCCAGCACGGCGCGGCGGGAGACGACGATATTCCCCCGGCGGCGGTCCATCTTGAGAATCTGGAACGGCTGGTCGGTACCGACCAGGGGCGCGATGTCGCGCACCGGGCGGATATCCACCTGGCTTCCCGGCAAGAACGCCACGGCGCCGTCGAGATCGACCGTGAAGCCGCCCTTGACCCGGCCGAAGATCACGCCTGTGACCCGCTCGCCGTCCTTGTAGGCCTGCTCCAGCTTCTCCCAG
>JAPOPO010000157.1 GCA_026712885.1 Rhodospirillales bacterium
CTGATCTTCGCCACCAACGGGCGCTTCTACACGCTCGCGGCGGATCGGCTCCCCGGCGGGCGCGGCTTCGGCGAGCCCCTGCGCCTCATGGTCGACCTCCGCAACGATCACGAAGTGGTCGCGCTCTTCGCCCACCTGCCGGGGCGGCGGCTATTGGTGGCGGCGAGCGACGGGCGCGGATTCTTCGTGTTCGAGGACGAGGTCGTTGCCCAGACCCGCACCGGGCGGCAAGTGCTCAACCCGGCGCAAGGGGCGGAGGCGGCGGTCTGCGTCGAGGCGGCCGGCGATACGGTCGCGGTCGTCGGCACCAACCGGCGCCTGCTGGTGTTCCCCGCCGGCGAGGTGCCCACCATGACGCGGGGGCGCGGCGTGATCCTGCAGCGCTACCGCGACGCCGCGCTCTCGGACGCGCAGGTGTTCGACGGCGCGGAGGGGCTGCGCTGGCGCTCGGGCACCGGCGTGCGCACCGAGACGGCGCTCGACCAGTGGCACGGCAAGCGCGGCCAGGCGGGGCGTGCCGCACCGCGCGGCTTCCCTGCCGCTAACCGTTTCCTCTGAGACTGATCAGACCGGGTCCAGCTTCCGTCAGAATGCCGCGTTGCCGCCTACCAGGAAGATGTCAGCGTGCGCGCTCCCTATCGTCAGGAGCAGGGCTGCGGCAAGGCCGACGCACAACGCAACGAGCAGGAGCCCGAGGCCGTAAGAAACCCTGCGCCTGTTCTTGCGGTCCTCGCCCTGAGTGGACGCCGCAAGAGCACCGCTACCGACATTGCTACTACGCCGGCTTCGCGGGGGCCCTGCATGGCTACGTTCCATGAGGGTCGGCTCCCGAGGCGGGCTTCGGCGAGGGCTGCCGCCACTGCCTCACTTGCCCCCCTGCAATCCAAAGTCGGTAGCCAGTCAGACAACGAGCTACCCACCGTCAGTCGAAAAGCGTGTGGTTCAAGTAGTGAAAGCGCGTCTTTTAGCGAGAGTTCCATAAGCTATACCAATATACAACCCAATAAGATATGCCGACATATCATATTTCGCGCATGCCAGGATTATATGTTCGACAAGACATAGCCGGATTTCTTGCTCGTCACGCGAGGCTCCGACCCACAACCTGAGGCCCCATGAAATCGGAGGTAAGCGCTATCTGGTGGGAGGGCGCGTCCTCTGGCGGTGGCTCAGCCGTTCAAGAGGCCCAGCGTGCGTGCGAGGGGAGGGGCCTCGCGCCAGGGGGAGGCGCCTTCGGGAAGGCGCGGTACGAGCGCGATCGGTAGCGGCCCCGCGTGCTTCGCGATGGTCTCCGCAGTCTCCGCCGGCGGCACCGGACTCTCCGGCGATTCGCTGATGACGAGGCCGGCGACCTCGATGCCGCGCCCGCGAATCGCCGCGAGCGTGGTGAGCGTGTGGCTGATGGTGCCGAGGTAGCTGCCCGTCACCACCAGCGCCGGCGCGCCGAGCGCGGCGATCCAGTCGAGCACGGTGTGATCATCGTTCAACGGCACCATGGCCCCGCCGATACCCTCGATCAGCAGCGGGTCGCCCTCGACGCCGCGGCAAAAGGCGACGACTTCCGCCAGGTCGAGGCGGCGTCCCTCGCGGGTTGCGGCCATGTTGGGAGAGAGAGGAGCGGCGAAGCGCCAGGGCGTGATTGCGGCGACCGCTTCCTCGGTCACGGCTTCGCCCAGGCTCGCGAGGAGGACGCCGGGGTCGCTCTCGGCAAGCGTGACCGGGTCGTAGCCGCTCAGCACCGGCTTGAGCGCGCGCACGGGCCGGCCCGCTGAACGAAGCTCGTGGCAGAGCGCAGCCGCGACCAGGGTCTTGCCGATCTCGGTGCCCGTGGCGGTAACGAAGAGCGTGCTCATCGCTGCTCCCGGTCGAGGACTCGCGCACGCACGATCTCCGCCAGCCGCTCGATGTCGTCGTCGTCATGGCCCGCGCTGAAGGTGAGGCGGAGCCGCGCCGTGCCCTCCGGCACCGTCGGCGGCCGGATCGCGGTGACGAGGAAGCCTTCGTCCTCCAGCAACCGCGAGGCTGCGAGCGCACGCTCCGGTGCGCCGAGCAGAATGGGCACGATGCAGCTTTCGGGCGCCGGCAGGTTGAGGCGGGCGCAGAAGAACGACGCCTTGCGCAGCGGTGCTGCGACCAGGTCGGGATCGTTCGCGATCAGGTCGAGGGCCGCGATGCTGGCCGCGACCACGCCCGGCGGCAGGCCCGTCGAGTAGATGAAGGGCCGCGCGCGGGTGCGGATCAGGTCGATCACCGGCTGCGCGGCGCAGAGATAGCCGCCGTAGCTGCCGACTGCCTTCGACAGCGTGCCCATCTGCAGCGGCACCTCGGTCTTTGCGCCACCGACGAAGCTCGAGCCGCGCCCGCCGCCGACAACGCCGATTCCGTGAGCGTCATCGGTCATCAGCCACGTGTCGTGGGCCGCCGCGATCCCGGCCAGCGCTGCGACCGGGGCGAGGTCGCCGTCCATGCTGAACACGCCGTCGGTAAGCAGCAGCGCGCGCCCGTGGCCGGCGCGGTGTTCATCCAGCAGGGCCTCCGCATGGTCGAGATCGTTGTGACGGAAGATCTCGACCCGGGCGTGCGCGAGAGAGGCGCCCGCGCGCAGACACGCATGGCTCAGCTCGTCGGCCACGATCAGGTCGCCGGTGCCGACGAGGCTCGGAATGATGCCGAGATTGGCGAGGTAGCCCGAGCCGAAAACGCAGGCGTCGTCGGTGCCCTTGAGCCGGGCGAGGCGGCGTTCCAGCGCCGCGAAGAGGGGATGGTTGCCGGTCACCAGCCGCGACGCGCCGGCACCGGCGCCCCA
>JAPOPO010000637.1 GCA_026712885.1 Rhodospirillales bacterium
ACACAGAGCGTGTCGGTGAGCTACCGGACAGCGAGCGGCACGGCGGTCGAGGGCACGGACTTCGACGCGTCGTCTGGCACTCTTACCTTCTCGGCCGGCGAGGTGGAGAAGACCATCCGGGTGCAGACACGAGAAGACGACACGGACGAGCCGGACGAGACGTTCAGGGTGAGGCTGAGCAACGCAAGCGGCGCGACGCTGGCGGACGCCACCGCGACGGGGACGATTATCGACGACGACGTGTCGGGCTACTCCATCGCTGATACGCGGGTAGTGGAGGGCGGAACGGCGCGCTTTGCGGTTACGCTCAGTCCGGTGAGCGTGCAGACCGTGAGCGTGAGCTATCGGACGGCGAGCGGCACCGCGGCAGCGGGCCTCGACTTCGACGCGGCATCCGGCACGCTGACCTTCGGCCCCCGCGTCACGCGGCAGGTCATCGAGGTGCAAACCCGCGCGGACGACCTCGACGAGCCCGACGAGACGTTCACGGTGACGCTGAGCAACCCCAGCGGCGCGACGCTGGCGGACGCCACCGCAACCGGGACGATTACCGACGACGACGTGAGAGCCCTCGCCCCGGTCAATCAGGAACTCGTCCCCGAGCTCGGCCGCGCGCTGGCATTCACCGCCGTCCGCTGTCGGATTGAGCAGGTGTTCTCCGACATGGCGCGCGGCTGGGCCAATCCCGTAGTCAGTCCGTCACTGTCCGTTGCTCCCGCAACCGGTGCGCCCGCCCCTCTCGATTGGGCCGAAGAGGATGAGGACCACCGCTCGCCGGCGCTCGAGCAGGTGCTCGACAATGCGGCGTTCCTGCTGCCGGTGCTGGACGGGAACGGGGGAAGGACGCGTTTCGCGACATGGGGCTGCGGCGACTACCGCGCCTTGTCCGGTGACGCAGGCGGTGCCGCCGGGGCCTGGGACGGCGAGGCGTTCAGCATGCAGGTGGGGGCCGATGCGATTGTCGGACGCGATCTGCTCGCGGGCGTGTCCCTCTCCCAGTCGCAGGGCTCGCTCGACTTCGACGGCGTGGGGATCGGTAACGATCGGTCCGACGGGCGCTACGACTTGCAGCTCACCGGGGTGCATCCCTATCTCGGCTGGTGGGTGTCGCCCGGTCTGGAAGTCTGGGGAACGATCGGGCTGGCCAGGGGTGAGTTCCAGGTTGCGGACGAAGCCGCCGGCTCTTCACACGCCAGTGCGGCAACGCTGGCTTCGGGAACGATCGGCATCAACGGCCGGTTGCTGGAGCTCGGGGGGACGACGCTCCGGCTGAAAGGCGAATGGGCACTGGCACAGCTCGATGTCGACCGTAAGTCGGCGGCGTTCCGGAACGCGGCTGTCGACCTGCAGCGGCTGCGGCTTGTGGCCGAGATTGACCACGAGGAGATCGTTCCCTACGTCGGCGTGCTCGCCCCCTGGGCTGAACTGGGCCTGCGCCACGAAGGCGGCGACGGAGAGACCGGCTCCAGCTTCGAGGTCGGCGGCGGCCTGCACTACCGGCAAATCGAGCAGGGCTGGAACGCGGAGGTCTACGGCCGCTGGGTTGTGGCGCAGGACGGCACGCTGCCGGACGAGCGGGGGTTTGGCATGCGCTTCCGCTACGATCCCGAGGCGCCCGGCTTCGGCCCGTGGGTGAGCCTGTCGCAGACTTGGGGCGAGCCGACGAGCGGCGTGCAGCAGCTGTGGGAGGACGAACTGGACGACTTGAGCGCACACGAACCGCTGGAAGGGCGCCTCGACGTGGAGGTCGGCTACGGCCTCAAGGCGCTTGGAGGCCGTGTCGCCATGACACCCTTTGGCGCCGTGAGTTTGGGGGCTTCGGACACGCGGACCTATCGCGTGGGCACGCGGTTCTCGCCAGGGCCGAAGGGTCTCCTGAGCCTGGAGGCGGAGCGCCGCGAGCACCCCACACTGCCGGCGGAGCATCAGATCACGTTGCGGGGCGTCGCGCGGTACTAGTCGGGCAGCTTGACCCGGCGCGCTCCGGCGGAACGCTCGGCGTCGCTTGCGCCGTTGCACCGATCGGCTAGGCTCGGGCCGCCACCTGAAGGAGAGCCCGATGAGCCGTGCCGCCGCCCCCGTCACCCGCATCTCGGCACCGAGTGCCCACCCGTTCTCGCCGCCCGATATTGTGCTCGCCACCGACCCCGAGGACGAGCGCATCTGGGTGCCGCTGAAGAAAGGCGTCTGGCTGCGCCCGCTGATGTACAACACGGTGCAGGGCGGCTGGTGCGAGGTCGTCAAGGTCACAGGCGGCGGTTTCGTGTCGCGCCACCGGCACCCGGCGCCGGTCCACGGCCTCGTCCTCAAGGGGGCCTTCCGCTATCTCGAGCACGACTGGATCGCCGATCAGGGCACCTACATCTATGAGCCGCCGGGCGAGGTCCACACCCTCGTGGTCGATGACGACTGCCCCGAGATGCACTGCTTCTTCGCGATCTCGGGCTCGGTCAACTACGTGGACGAGGCCGGCCGGGACGTCCGCGCCGAGGACGTCTTCCACCGCCTCGACCGCGCGCGGGAGCACTACGAGGAAGTCGGCCTCGGCGCCGACTACGTCAAGAACTTCGTGCGCTAGGCGCGACTCGGCCGCTTGGGCGGCCCCCGGCGCAGCGATCGCATCATGCAGGCTGGCCTCCTTCATCAGACTGAAATTCGAAGACAGCTATTTGAATTCTATATTCGAACCTAGTTGCATTATCGAGTACTACTATGGGCTGTCGCCTGTTTTGCGTCGCAATGAACGCCTCAAGTTTTTCATGGCCTCAAAGCTCTCCGGCATAATGAAGAACGCGCTCAAGCGCGACGCGGTTGCATCCACTGCTCGCAGCTACGAACACGTTTACGGCAGTGACGAGGTGGCCAGCCTGGAACAGCGAAAGACGGCGTACGAGGATCTCACCAACAAGTACTATGATCTCGTGACGGACCTTTATGAGTACGGTTGGGGCAAGTCATTCCATTTTGCGCCGCGCGCCACGAATGAGAGTTTTGCAGACTCCCTTGCGCGCCACGAACAATACCTCGCACAACGGCTTGACCTGCGACCCGGAATGCGGGTGGCGGATCTGGGTTGTGGTATCGGCGGGCCCTTGCGTGAGATTGCCCGTTTCTCAGGAGCCACGATCGCTGGCGTGAATAACAACGAATACCAACTCGACAGAGCCCGGACACTGACCGACGAAGCGGGACTGGGTCACCTGGCGGAGTTTCTCAAGTGCGACTTCATGCACATGGATGCGCCGGACAATTCATTCGACGCCGCCTACGCGATCGAGGCCACCATCCATGCGCCGAGCAAGGTTGGCTGTTACGGCGAAGTGTTCCGGGTGCTCAAGCCGGGAGGATGCTTCGCAGCCTACGAGTACTGTCTCACCGGCCGCTTCGATCAAAACGACCCGCGGCACCGGCAGATAAAGACCGATCTCGAGGTTGGCGGCGCATTGCCGGAAATCGCCACTCCGCACCAGGTCGACGACGCGCTGCGAGAGGTCGGTTTCGAGCTGCTGGAGTCCAGAGACCTGGCCGAGAAGCCGGGGCCAGGCAACCCCTGGTACCAGCCCCTCGCCGGTACACGTTTTTCCTTTGCCAGCTTTCGCAGTACGAGAGCGGGACGCATCGTGACGCATGGAACGCTGCAGCTCATGGAAGCGCTCGGCATCGTGCCCCGTGGAACCGTGCGTGTGTCCGGACTTCTGAATCTATGCGCGACGGCGATGGTGGCATCCGGTCGCCTGGGTATCTTTACGCCGATGTACTTCTTGCACGCGCGCAAGCCGCGTTAGCGCGGGGCCGCTTCGTCCGGATTGGCGACCCGCGCACCCGCTTGGCGCCATCCGGGCTGGCCTGGGGCGGCGAGCGATCCGCAGCTGTGGGCACTTTCGAATCAACCGTGCAAGGCGGCGTTGCCCGCACCTATAATGGCGCGCCGGTGAGCGAGGGGGAGCAGCCACCATGTATCCAGCACCAATCGACGAGTACGTGCGGCCGGCGACGGTCGCGGACGCGCTCGCGGCACTCGGCCGCTATGACGAAGGCGACGCGGTCTTCGTGGCCGGCGGCCAGAGCCTCATGCAGGCCGTCAAGGCGCGCCTCGTGCGCCCGCGCTGCCTGATCGACCTTCAGGCGGTGGGCGGGCTTTCCGGCATCGATGTCGGCGCGGATGGGGTCCGCATCGGGCCCATGACCCGCTATGTGGAGATCGCCCGTGACGAGCGGCTCAGCGGCGCCTGCGGCGCGCTCCGCGACGCGGCAGAGCGTGTCGGCGATCGCCAGGTCCGCAACCGGGGCACCATCGGCGGAAGCCTTTGCTGGAACTATGTCGCCGCCTGCACGCCGCCCACGGCGATCGGGCTGGGCGCTGAGCTGGAGCTGACGGCGGCTGACGGCGGCACGCGCACCCTGGCTGCGGAGGATTTCATCGGCGGCCCCCTGGAGACGGCGCGGGAGGACAACGAGATCCTCACCGCCATCACCATCCCGGCTGCGGCGGGCAATGCCGGCAGCGCCTACAAGAAGTGGGGTCTGGTGACCGACGCGCTGCCCGTTATCGGCGTTTGCGTCGCACTGGAGGTGGCGGATGGACGCTGCACCGGCGCGCGCGTCGCGGTCGGCGGGCTCGCGACCGGGCCCACGCGCTCCGGCGCCGCCGAGGAGGCCCTTGTCGGCGTCGCCGCTGGCGATGGGGACGGCATCGCGGCGGCGCTCGCCAAGGCCGCAGACGAGATCGAGACCCAGGAGGACCTCTGGGCCGACAGCGACTATCGCAAGCAGCTCATCCGCTCGCTCGGCGCCGAGGTCACGGCCACGGCCTTCGCGCGAGCGGCCGGCTAAGGGCGGAAAGGGAGGCCCGGCAATGAGCACGACCACGATCACGGTGACGATCAACGGCGAGGTCTTCGAGGAGACCGTGCCGGTCCGCATGCTGCTGGTCGACTTCATCCGCGAGCGCGCGGCGCTCACCGGCAC
>JAPOPO010000532.1 GCA_026712885.1 Rhodospirillales bacterium
CGCCGCGACCAGCTGGAAGCGCGCCGGGTAGGTGACCCGGTGGTTGGCCCGGGCGATCATTAACCCCCCCCCGTTTTTTTCTCCGGTGGGGGGCGGGGGGGGGGGGGGGCGCGGGGGGGGGCGGGCGGGGGCGGCGCGCCCGCCACTCATTTACGACGGCCCGCCCCTGCCGGAGAGAGGCACGACCGTCGTGGAGACGGGCTCGGCGGGAACATTCTCGTCGGCCTCTTCGGCGTCATCGGGCGCACACCCGCCCTCCTCCCCCAAGGGCGGTCTAGCGGGCGCCTCGCCTGCTCCCTCTGCCTGCGGATCGATGTCATCCAGCAGTCCGGCGGCCTCCAGCTCGTCGACGCCGGGAAGGTCGCCGAGGCTCTCCAGGCCGAAGTGTTCCATGAATGCGGGCGTGGTGACCCAGGTCACGGGGCGACCTGGCGTGCGCCGGCGCCCTTTCGGCGCGATCCAGCCGGCCTCCAGCAGGATGTCGAGCGTGCCCCGCCCCAGGTGGACACCCCGTATCTCCTCCACCTCCGCCCGCGTCACCGGCTGGTGGTAGGCGATGATCGCAAGCGTCTCCAGCGCCGCTCGAGAGAGGCGCCGGCGGACGACTCGGTGCACGGCCAGGTGATCGGCCAAGTCCGCTGCGGTGCGGAAGGTCCAGCCGCCCGCGACATTCACGAGCTGGATACCGCGGTGCTCGTAGTAGGCCGCGAGCGTGGCGAGTTCCCCTTCGATGTCGGTTCCCTCCGGCACCTGCGCCGCGAGCGTCGCGGTATCGACCGGCCGGCCCGCCACGAAGATCATGGCCTCCATGATGCGCCGCGCCCGGGCCGCGCGCTCCTCGTCCTCGGTGGGCTCTGCGGACAGCGACGATTCGTGGGGATCGGTCATGTCTCTTCCCGCCTCCGGCGGAGGTAGATCGGGCCGAATGGCTCCATCTGGCGGATCTGCAGGTGGCCCTCGCGCGCGAGCTCCAGGGACGCCGCGAAGGTGCTCGCGAGGCCCGAGCGGGCGGACGCCTCGCTCTCGGGACCGGACCCGCGGGGCAGGAAGCGCGCCAGGGTCTCCCAGTCCGGCGTGCTGCCCAGCAGCTTCGAGAGACGCTTGTAGGCGTCTTCCATCGAGTGGTAGGCGCTGAGCTCGATCAACAGGCCGCGGGGTTTGCGCCGAATGCGGTGGACGGCGTAGGCCCGCAGCAGCTCGACGAGGGTGCTCTCGTGCAGCGCCTCCTCATGGACCGGCAGGCCCTCGGCGGCGCCGGCGGCGAAGACGTCCCGCCCGAGCTGCGGGCGTTCCATCAGGGCAGCCGCGGCATCGCGCATCGCGGCCAGACGCCGCAGCCTGAAGGCCAGTGCGGCGGCCATTTCGGGGCCGCTCGGCTCCTCGACGTCCTCCTCCTCATCGGGCAGGAGCAGCCGCGACTTGAGGTAGGCGAGCCATGCCGCCATGACCAGATAGTTGGCCGCAAGCTCGAGGCGAAGCCGGCGGGCTTGCGCGACGTAGTCCAGATACTGCTCGGCCAGCGCCAGTATCGAGATGCGCGCGAGGTCGACCTTCTGGTTGCGAGCAAGAGTAAGCAGCAAGTCGAGCGGTCCCTCGAACCCGTCGAGATTGACGATCAGCGTGGGCTCGTCGCCGGCGGCACCGGGGCCTCGCGCGGGCGAAGTTTCCGCGTTCGCGTCGTCTTCGAACGGTGTCAGATTGACCATGACACCAGTGCCTCCACGCCGAACAGGCCGACGATCAACTCGAAACCCGCCGCTGTCGGCGGCAGCACCACTTCGGCCAGCGGATTGAACGCGCTGCCGAACTCCGCCGCGACCAGCGGCACGATAAAGAACGCGACCAGCACGGCAACTATACCGAAGCGCTCGAGTCGCGCGAAACGCTCTGCGTGGCGCGGCGGCAGCAGCCCGTGCACCACGCGGCCGCCGTCAAGCGGCGGCACCGGCAGCATGTTGAAGATCGCCAGCACCAGATTGATGACGATTCCGAGGGTGAACGTGGCCTGCCACCATTCCGCCAGAGATGCGGGAAAGACCGTCGCCAGGTGGAGCAGCAATGCCGAGATGCAGGCCAGAATGATATTCATCCCGGGTCCCGCAAGCGCCACCAGGACCATGCCGCCACGCGGGTTGCGTAAGCGCGCCGGATTTACCGGCACGGGCTTCGCGAAACCGAAGACGAAGGGTGCGCCGAGAGCAATCAGGGCCCCTGGCAGCAGGATCGTACCCACGGGATGAACGTGCTTGATCGGGTTGAGGGTGATTCGGCCGAGCCTCTGCGCCGTGTCGTCGCCGAGCCTGAGCGCTGCCCAGCCGTGCGCCGCCTCGTGCAAGGTGATGGCGAACAGCACCGGTATGACCCAGACCGATGCGGCGAGGAGCCACGCCTCGATCATGGGGGAGTCACCCGCACGAGCAGGTCGTCCAGTTCGCGGCGGCCGGCCACTGCGTCGAACGCCTCAGGTTCGTGTCTCGACGTGATCATGCACTCGAACCGCTCGCGGGCGCGGCCGGTGAGCCGCGGAACCGCTGCCGCGACCTCCCTCATTTCGTCGCGCTTGCCATTGCAGTGAAGGGCCACGTCGCAACCGGCAGCGAGCGCGGCAGCGGCCCGGGCGCCGACCGGGCCCGTCAACGCTCCCATCGACAGATCATCGCTGATGAGCAGGCCGTCGAACCCGATCGCGCCGCGGACGGCTTCGCCGATCACGGCCTCGGACAGCGTGCCGGGCCGGTCCGAATCGAGTGCCGTGTAGCAAACGTGGGATGTCAGACCCGCCGGCGCGTCCCGCAACGCCCGGAAGGGCACGAAGTCGCGGGTGCTGAGCGACTTGAGCGACGAAGCGACGCGTGGCAGGACCGCGTGGCTGTCGGCAGTCGCCCGGCCGTGCCCTGGCATGTGCTTGATCGCCGCTACGACACCGCCTGCGCGCAGACCATCCGCGACCGCGCGGCCGAGCCGGGCTACTGCGTGAGGATCGGCGCCGAGCGCACGATCGCCGATGACCTGACTCGCTTCGACGAGCCGGAGGTCCAGCGTTGGCGCGCAGTTGACCGTGATCCCCAGCGGGTGAAGGTCCGCCGCCACCAGGCGGGCGCTCAGCCAGGACGCGCGGACGCCGGCGGTATTGTCGATCCCGGCCAACGCACCGAGCAGCGCCGGCGCCGGCGGTTCGCGCCAGTGCGGCGAGCCGAGACGGGTAACGCGGCCGCCTTCCTGATCGACCAGAACCGGCGCGTCGGGTCGTGCGACGGCCTTGCGCAGCGACGCGACCAGCGCCCTCACCTGTTCCGGGCTCTCGCAGTTCCGCTTGAACAGGATGAAGCCCGCCGGATCGGCATCGGCCATGAAGCGGCACTCGTCTGCGTCGAGCACCGTGCCGGCGCAGCCGAGCATCATCGCCCGCGGCGCAGCGCGCACCATCACGCCGGCCTCAATCGCGCGCCACGAAGCACTCGCGCCCGTGCGCCTTCAGCTGCGCGCAGACTCGCTGCGCCGCGGACCCGGTGGAGAGTGGGCCTGCGCGCAGCCGGTAGAAGATGCCGTTGTCGCCACGATCGACCGGCATGATCAGCGGGCTGAGACCGATGAGCGTATCGTCGTGTCGGCGACGGAGCGTCTCCCAGAGCGCTTCCAGCGGCCCCCTCGCGTTTGCGGTACCGAGCTGCACGTAACGCCAGGCGCGGGACTCCGATACGTCCGCTGCCTCCGGCTCCGGTGAAACTGGTGCGTCGCGCGCCGGCTCGACCCGGGCGAGGCGGACCGGCTTGTAAAGGGGCAGCGGTACCACGTCGTCAGAGTCATCCGGTTGCGCGGGCGCGGAAGGAGAGTGCCGGTTCAGCAACTCCTCGACCAAAGCCAGTGTCTCTGGCTCCAGCTCCCGCGGTGCCTCGGCTGCAGCCGGCGGCTGGGCTTCCGGCGACAAGATTTCGACCGTGACCGGCTCATCGAGCTCAAACAGTCGAGCTTCCTCGGCCAGTATGGCCGCCAGAGTTCCGGGCTTGGGCGGTGCCGGCAGTGGGACCACCTCGCCATCCGAAGCCTCGGTTTCGAGCGGCAGCGTCTCCTGGACCGGGACGGGCTCTGTCGGCGCCTCGGGTTCGATCAGGCGTGTTTCCTCAATCGCGACGGGATCGGGCGCCTCTGGCTCCGGCGGCGTCACCTCCAACACAGGCGCCGGCTGTTCGATGCTGTGCGCGTCCGGTTGCAGCGTCGCGACATCGCTCCCACCGGACGCCGCCACAGCAAGCTCCTCGGCGCGGTCGGTCTCCGGCAGTGGCGGGCTCAACGGCTCTTCCGGCGGCGGCAGTATCCGCTCCGGCGCCTCCTCCGGATCAGAAGTCGTCAGCGTCTCGTAGATCAACGTGCCCTGGTTCGGGATTTGCATTCCGCCTGGATCGTCGGGCCTGACCTTCCACGGCTCGGCCGACGCGGTGATGAGCCGCACCGAGGCTTCATCGGTGGACGATGGCCCGCCCCCCATACGCTCCGTGACTGCCCACGCACCGCCCGCGAGCGCCGCAGCACCGAGGAGTATCCACACCGGAAGCAGGCGGGGGCGCCTGCTCTCGGCCTTTTCCTCAACGGCGGGCTCCGTCGGCTCGTGCTGCTCCTGCGGCTCTTGCGGGCCCGGCGGATCGGGCGCCGACGGAGTCTCGGAGCCGTCTTCGGTGCTGCTCATCGCATCTCCTGCACCGGCTCGACTCCGAACAGTGCCAGCCCCTCCGCAACAACGATCTTGACGGCGCTGATCAACGCGAGGCGCGCGCGCGTTTCCGAAGGTCGCTCCGCATCTACGAAGCGCAAGCGCGCGTCGTCCTTGCCCCTGGTCCAGAGCAGATGGAAGGCGCCGGCGAGCTCCTGCAAATGGAAGGCGAGGCGGTGCGGCTCATGTGCCAAAGCGGCACCCGCCAGCACCCGCGGCCACTGGCAGAGCCGCCGGATCAGGTCGAGCTCGGCCGGATCGTCCAGGCACGAAAAATCGGTGCGGGCGAGCGCGGCGGGCGTGAGCTCGGCTTCGGGCACGAGCTCGGCCCCGCGGCGCAATGCCGAGCACGCCCTGGCGTGAGCGTACTGGACGTAGAAGACCGGGTTATCGCGCGACTGCTCCAGGACCTTCCGAAGGTCAAACTCGAGCGGGGCGTCGTTGCGGCGGGGCAACATGATGAAGCGCACAACATCGCGGCCCACCTCGTCGACGACATCGCGCAGCGTCACGAACCGCCCGGCGCGCTTGGACATCGCCACCGGCTCGCCGTCGTCGAGCAGCTTCACCATCTGGCAGATCTTCACATCGAGGGTTGCCGCCTCGTTGGAAAGTGCTGAGACGGCGGCTTTCATCCGCTTGACGTAACCGCCGTGGTCGGCCCCCCAGACGTCGATCATATCGGCAAAGCCGCGCTCGATCTTGTCGCGGTGATAGGCAATGTCGGTGGCGAAGTAGGTCCAGGTGCCGTCGGACTTTCTGAGAGGGCGGTCGGTGTCGTCGCCGAAAGCGGTGGCGCGGAAGAGACTTTGTTCGCGCGGCTCCCAATCTTCGTCGCGCTTGCCCTTGGGCGGCTCCAGCACGCCATCGTAGATGAGACCGGCCTTCTCCAGCACCGCATACGCGTCGTCCACGCGGCCTTCACCGACCAGCGCATGCTCCGAGCGGAAGAGATCGTGCCGTACCCCGAGCGTTTCGAGGTCCTCGCGCACGAGGTCCATCATGGCCTCGATGGCAAAGCTGCGGATTTCCGGCAGCCAGACTGATTCGGGCTCCTCTAGCCAGCGCCGGCCGTCGCGGTCCGCGAGCGCCGCGCCCACGGGCACAAGATAGTCCCCCGGATAGAGACCCTCGGGGATGGCGCCGATCGTCTCCCCGCACGCCTCGCGGTAACGGGCATGCACCGAGCGGGCCAGCGCATCGACCTGTGCGCCGGCATCGTTCACGTAGTATTCCCGCGTCACCGCGAAGCCCATATGGGCGAGCAGGTTGGCGAGCGCGTCGCCCACCACCGCCCCCCTGGCATGACCGACGTGGAGCGGCCCGGTCGGGTTGGCGGAAACGTATTCAACGTTGATGCGCCGTCCATGACCCAGGTCATCGGCGCCGTACCCCGGCCCCGTGGTGAGCAGCTCGGCCAGCCGCGCCCACCAGAAATCGGCCGTCAGCCGCAGGTTGACGAATCCAGGACCGGCCACTTCGACTGAGCGACATTCCACGCGCTCTTGCAACCGCTCCGCCAGATGCTCGGCGATCTCGCGCGGTTTGCGGCGCGCCTGCTTGGCGAGCACCAGCGCCGCATTGCAGGCCGCGTCGCCGTGCTCCGCCTCGCGCGGCGGTTCGACCGAGACTGCCGAGAGATCGAGCCCGGCAGGCAACGTGCCGGCTTTGCACAATCTCTCAATCTCTTCGTGAATAACGCACGTCAGGTGGCTGAAAACATTCATCTCCACAGCACCGTATCGAAGAGATTGCGATGTTCCTGGATGGCGAAGCGATCCGTCATCCCGGCAACGTAGTCGGCAACCGCGCGCGCAGTGGTCAGCGTTCGTGCTCCGTCGCAACGGTCCCGCCATTCCTCGGGCAGGCATTGCGGCTCATCGTTGAAGAGCTCGAACAGCTCGCGCACGGTCCGGCGCGCCTTGCTGGCCATCCGGTTGACCTTGTGGTGACGATACATGCGCTCACGCAGGAACGCCTTCAACCCCTCGCCGTGGGCCTGCATGGTCGCCGAAAAGGCGATCAGTGGCGCGCCGTGGCTGCGCACGGCCTCGACATTCGCAGGCCTGGCCTCTTCCAGCCGCTGCCGACTGGCATCGATCACGTCTTCGACCATGGCACCGATCATGCGGCGAACCGTCTCGTGAATCCGGCGGCTCTCCTCGCCACCCGGATGATCGACAGCCACCTCATCCAGAATTGCGCCCACCAGGGGTACGTTCCCCAGGTCCTCCACGGTGAAGAGGCCGGCGCGCAGCCCGTCATCCACGTCGTGATTGTTGTAGGCGATATCGTCCGCCAGCGCGGCGATCTGAGCCTCCAAACCGGCGTGAGTGTGAAGCTCCAGGTCGTGCCGAGCAGAGTAGGCCTCAATGGCTCCGGGCGCCCCATCGGGCGGGCAGGGACCGTTGTGCTTTGCTACCCCTTCCAGGGTCTCCCAGGTCAAATTAAGACCGTCGAAACCGTTATAGCGCTGCTCCAGGGCGGTCAGGATGTGGATGGTCTGCGCGTTGTGGTCGAAACCGCCGTAAGGCTCCATCGCCTGGTCGAGCGCGGCTTCGCCGGCATGGCCGAAGGGCGGATGCCCCACGTCGTGGGCCAGGGCCAGCGCCTCGGCGAGGTCTTCGTTCACACCGAGGACGCGGCTGATCGAGCGCGCGATCTGCGCCACCTCCAGGCTGTGAGTGAGGCGCGTGCGGTAGTGATCCCCCTCGTGATAGACGAAGACCTGGGTCTTGTGCTGGAGGCGGCGGAACGCCGCGCAGTGGATGATGCGGTCACGGTCGCGCTGAAACGCCGTCCTCGTGCGGCTTTCCGGCTCCTGATGGAGGCGCCCGCGGCTTCGCTCGGGGAACGAGGCGTAGGGGGCGGGCGCGCGCCGCACGGCAGGTACCGCGATATCGCCCTCACTGGTGCAGACGTCGCGCACGCTCACATCTCGCCTGCGGGCCCGCGGATCGCGTGCAGCCGCTTGGTCGGCAGCATGATTGGCGGCGGCACCGCGTAGAAGGTGTGGACCTCTGGCGAGGCCTCCTCCGGTTCGGACTCGTCTCCATCGCCTTCGGCCGAGCGGATCACCACATCGTGGCCCGAGCGCCGGGTCTCGCGCATGACCGACTGAAGCCGCTGGGCGGCCGCCTGGTCCCAGGGCAGCGCATAAAAGCGCGGCGTTCCATCGATGGAAAGCCAGAGGTAGATCGCTTCGTCCTCGCGCAGTGCGGCCGAGAGCACCCGCGCGCCCGCCACGCTCTCCAGTTCGGAGGAGAGTGTCTTCGGCCGCGATAAGAGCATTGAATAGCTGAAATAACCGATCACGAC
>JAPOPO010000196.1 GCA_026712885.1 Rhodospirillales bacterium
CCGCGGCGGTCACCTTGCTCAGGTCCAGCGCGGAGTAGGCGATTTTGAGCGTGGCGTCCGCGGCGATTGCGCCGCCGACTACCCGCGTCACCGTGCCGGCGTCCGCGTCGACGGTGTAGTCGTCACCGGCGTCGTAGGTGGTGTCGGCAGCTTTGTTTTTCACGACGACGTCGCTCACGTCCCGGTCGGGCAGCGCGACGACGTCGGCGGCGATCTCGTACTCCGCCTCGGCCACCATTTTATTGTGCTCGGCCGGGTCCAGGACGTTGATGACGACGATCTGCGCGTCGAATTGGCTGAGGATCTGGTCCAGGAAGGCGGGGATCGTGCCTATGTCCGCGCCGAACTGCGCGCCTTCGGCGGCCGATCGCACGAGCGTGGGCTTGTTGATCGGCCCTCTGGCGGTCCCCACCACCCCGACCACGCTGCCGTCGCCGAGGCGCGGCCCCGGCGCCGCCTTGGCGCGCTCGCGGAGGATCTCGATGCCGTGGAGGTAGCTCACGATGCAGAGAATATTTCCATCGCGCGGGTATGATGTGTCCCGGTGACGGCATTCGCCGCCCGGTGGCGCCGCCAGCGGATCGTCACGACGTGGGGCATCTCAGGTCTTTATCACGTACCTGACAACCCCGAACGGCTGCATGTTGTTGTGGGCCCTGTCGCCGCCGGTGGAGCCGGTCGACAATACTGTGTCCGCCTCACCGGTGCCCGAGTCAAGGGTTATCGCCCCGGCCTTTGGTACGCCTAAACGACTACCAAGGCGATGCGTGTGGGAGGGCATCTCCTCCACCGTCAGCCTATGCGTCTCCGCTCCGCCCGTGGCGCCGCGTGACCTTTCGGTCAGCCCCGCGCCGCCGTCGCCGCGTCCGACCGGCACGCGGCCCCTCAGATCGGGCAAGCTGAACGTCCGCGCCCCGTCGCCCGCGCCGTAGGCGGTCCCGATGGCGCGGAACAGCCGCGCGTAGTCCGTGCGGCTCACCGCCGCGCCGTCACACTCCAGCCATCCGGCGGGCACGTCGGCGGCGGCGCTCATCTTCACGTCGCCCGTGTCGGCGGTGTGGAACACGATAGTGGGCGTGGCCGTGAGATTGACTTCGGCGGTTGGGTTGACGAGTTCGATGATGCCGGCCAGCGTGAGTTTCTGGCCCGCGACCAGCGCGGCGAGCGAGCCGCCGACGGACTCCGCCGCCCAATACGCGGCGAGGAATTCCGCCCCGGCTCCGATCCTCGCGAACAGCCCCAGTTCGGTGACGCGATATGAGCCGGTCGAGGTGATGTCCACGCGCCAGGCGATGCGCGCGGGCACCTCGGAATTGCCGCTGACGGGCGCGGCGTCCTTCGGCGTGCGCAGCGCCGCGCGGCTTGTGTCGTCGGCGTTCCCAGGCTTGAGCCCGCTGCCGGCCTGCGCGCGGGTGAACCGCACGGTGCGCGTGCCGACGTTTGCGCCGTCGGCGATCGCCGCCAGGCCCGCGGCCGTCAGTTTCAGCGTTGCATGATTCGCCACGGTCTATCTCCTCACGTCCGCGCGGGCATAAAAGACGGGCACCGCGGCGGAGGCGGCCGCCACATCGATCTTGTCGGCCATCGCCTTGGAGACGAACGTCACGTGCACGCTCAGCCGTTTCACCTGGTCGACGAGGTCGTGGACGGTCAACAGCGACCGGATCAGCGAGTCGGAGTTGTGCAGCGTGACGGTGATCGTGTGGTGCTGCGCGCCGCGGTGTTCGGTCAGATCGTATATCGCCCCGGCAAACGCCAGTATCCGCCGGATCGCGGCGACGGTCCCGTGCCGCGACCGGTTGGCGGCGGTGTCGGCGACGGCGGTCCGGCGTCTTTCCTCGCTCCAACCCGAGTCGTAGGGGGCGGTCCCGTAGGCGGCCGCGAGGCGCTCCAGCCACGGCTCAGGGCACAGCATGGGATCCCAGAGCGTGCCCACCGTGTCCGCCTCCAGGGCGAGCAGCCGCGCGGCGGCGGTGTCCGCCATGGCGCGTTCGAGCGCGGTGGCGTTCGGCGGCAGCAGCGCGGCGCTCATGCGAGCGTCACCGTGAGTCCGCCTCTGGGGTGCGTCCCGGCCGCGTAGTCGCGCGCGGTGTCGGCGGTGGGCCACGGCGCCACGATCGCGTCGCGCACGACGTCCGCGGCCGGCGCGCTGAGCGCCACCTTGACGACGCCGGACACGTGCAGCGCCGCGGTCAGCCCGCTGCGGGTGACGTAGCCGTTGAGGCGGTGCTGCGCGGTGCAGTAGGCCGACAGCGCCGCCCGCGCGGCCGCCAGCGTCGCGGCGGGATCGGCGCCGGCCTGCACGGTGATTTCCGCGGCGACGGTGTACGGCCGGATCGTCGGGCCCGTCACGGTCACCGTGTCGGTCTGAGGCCGTGCCTCTTCGTCGTTCAGCGCCGCGCGCACGGCGGCGAGCACGGCGGCGGAGGGGATCCCTTCCGGGGTTTCGTCGCTCAGCACACTCACGGTCACCTCGCCTGGCGCGGGCGAGAACGCCCAGACATCGACGATCCGGTCGTCGGCCTCGCGCGCGAGGGTGCGGTAGGCGGCCCTGGATCCCGCCGCGGGCCGCTCAAGCGACGCCACGGCGCGATCGCGCAGCGCATCGTCCGCTTCGCCCGCGAGGCGCCGGGTGCCGAGGTTGGCGGCGAGCACCTCCATGTTCGGCCCCTCGGCGGTAGCCATCGACAGATCCAGCGCGGCGCTGTTGATGCGCGCGCGCAGCAGCAATTCGATATAAGCGCCGGTTTCCATCGCCTTGATCGCGGGGTCGGACGCGACCAGCGCGTCGAAGTCCTCGTACCGCGAGCGGAAGTCCGCCAGCCACGCCGCGCGCAGCGTCTCGTAGTCCAGCCGCTCGACCGCGCGGGGCGCCGGCAGCGAGTCCCAGTCGAACGCCACGGCTCAGCCCTCCAGGTGGCGGGACCAGGCGGCGTCGCGGCGCGCGGCCGATGCCCCAACCCCGGCCTCGGCGGCCAGCGCGGCGGCCTTGGGGCGCCCGTCGCCGAGCCACCAATCCCCCCGCGCGCGGTCCGGGTCGGCCGCGTCCATCGCCGCGGCCGCCCCCGCGAGCACGGCCAGCCACGGCGGGTCGCCGGGACGCGCGGGCGCGGACCCGGGCTCCGGGTCCGCCCCGGGAGCCGCTGTGGGCGCCTCCTGCGCCGCCTCGGGGGCCGCGGGCGCGGAGGCCGGTGTCGTCGTCAGGTAGCCCCTGGCGACGCCGTAGGCGCCGCTCACGGCGTCCAAACGCACGCGCTCCCCCGCACGCACGACGTCGTCGGGCGGCGCCGTCCAGGCGCCGTCGCGCCACACCCTCACCGTCACATGGGGCCATTTGCGAGTGAAGGCGGCGGTGAATTCGTTCATATCAGTTCATCTTCTGCGGCGGCGGCGCGGCGCCGTTGGCCGGGTGGGTGTGGGTGTTGTACGTGCGGCGCATCTCGGCCATGGTGCCGGTGGAGTCCTGGACGTCTCCGCCCGCCCCGATGTTGCCGTCCGCCCCGATGTCGCCTGTCGCGGTCAGCGCGCCGTCGATGGACACGTCGCCGCCGATGGAAACGCTGGCGTCGTCCGGCAGATCGATTGTCAGGGCGTGCGCCTCGGCGTCGTAGCTGAACACCGCGCCGTCGCTGGCGCGGCGCAAGACGACCTTCTCACCGGGCGTCGGGGCCGGATTCTCGGAGGTGTACAAGGCCGGCAGCGCCAGTCCCTGGGCCAGATCCCCGCCGGGGCTCAGCAGGACCGCCCGCTCGCCCACCGACGGGGGGTCCCAGGTCAGGTCGTCTCCGGCGCGGGCCGCCAGCCAGGGGCGCCAGCCGGTCAGCGCCTCGGCGCCGTCGGAGGCGGTGTGGTAGGCCACCCGCACCCGGGCCCCGTCCACCTCGCGGACCGTGCCGAGGCGGACGATGTTCTCGATCCTTCGGGCGAGCTCGGCCAGCGCGAAGTCCCGCTCCAGCGCCCGCGGATCGTGCGGCAGCTCCATCATCGCGGGTGAATCCTCTCCGTCGGCCTTTCCGGCCACGGCCGAAGCCGCGGAGTCACCCACAGTTCAGTGGCGGGCCCGTCGACCGGCCGCTCCGGGGACGCGGCGCCCATGCGCACCTCCTGTTTCCAGGTCACCGTCCACAGCGCGATGCGCTTCTCCGCCAGGGCATCGGCGAAGCCGTTGTCCAGGCGCACGTCGTGGGCCCCTCCGATGCCGCGCAGGTCGCGCAGACGCTCCGGAATGCCGAGGCGCCGCGCCTGCGCCTGCGCCAGTGCGGACAGATTCCATTGCGCCTCGGGGATGCGCACGAGCAGCACCGCGGCGATCGCCTCGGCCACCGCGTCGGCGTCCAGGTCCGAGTCCTTGGCCCGCCCCAGCACCACCGCGGCGTAGCGCGCGAGCACGCACCGCGTGGCGTCGCCGGCGTCGTCGTTGGCCTCCGTGCGCAGGAACGCCACGTAGACCGCGGGCGCGCGCGTGCTCAGCCGCGTCAGGCTCGCCTCGCCGACCCGCCCGCCGTAGACGTCCACGGTCACCCGCCCGACGCCGGGCGCGTCCTCGGGCAGCCAGGCGCGGATCTGCCCCGCGGCGGCGGCGGCGGGGTCCAGCAGCGCGGCCATCAGGGAAAGCGCTCCGGGAGCGGATTGCGGGGGAAGTTCCCCAGCGCCGTGCCGCCCATGGCCGGCTCGGCGCGGGGCAGGGTCCGCACGCGGCCCCTGGGGGCGATCTCCGCGCCGCCGGCGTCCAGCAGCCGGCCGCGGTCGCCGGCGAGGGAGTCGAGCGCGGTCCGGGAGCGGCGCGCGGCGTATCGCGCACCGTCGGGCACGTCGTCGCCGTGGAGCCGCTCCAGCGCCAGATCCGTCACGATCGCGGCGACCGCGGGGGCGCCTGAGGAGGCCGTCCAGTCGTATCGCGCGGAGAGCTTCGCGGCGACCAGGGCGGTCGCGTGATCGAGCGCGGTTTGCGCGCGGGCGGTGGCGGCGGCCACCTCGGCGGTGTCGTCGGGGCCCCAGCCGTCCGGTTCGTCGCCGCCGAGCAGCACCTCAAGCTGCTCGTCGGTCAACCCGAAGGCGGTGGCCATGCGGGCCACCGGCCCGGCGCGGGCCAGTCGGGACACCGCGACCGGGGACATTGCCCGGTTACCCGGCGGCGGCGCCGCTCAGGGATACGTGCAGCGCCCAGGCCGCATCGCGTTCCGCGGCCGTGACCGGCTCGCCCCGCGCCTGAGCGAGTGCGCTCGCCTTGGGCACCCCGGCGGCGGTGTAGTCGCCGGCGTCCAGGCCCTCGATGGCGCGCCGGATGCGCTCGACGGGGCCGGCGTCCGGCTCCGCGATCGCGCCGGCGGCGAGCAGCCCCGCGGCGATGTCGCCCTCGGGGTCCAGATCGATCGGCTCGCCCACACCGTACAGCTTGCGGTCCAGGGACACCTGTTCCAGCGTCACGTACTGCATCAGTCCACCACGTCCTTGAAGAGGTAGCCCGCGTCCCGGCCGGCGATGACGGGGGTGTCCTCGCTGGTCATGGGATAGACCCAGGCGCCGCAGGTGCGGTCGTACCAGGGCATCTCGGCCATGGGGTAACCGTTGAGCCGGTAGGTGTAGCCGAAGCTCGGCTCGCCGCGGTCCATCATCCCCTGCGCCAGCGAGGCGGTGTTCGTGTAGGCCAGCACCGCGAACTTGCCCCAGGCGGGCACGAACGCGCCGGGCTCGCCGTGGCGCGCCTCGCCGACGGCGAAGTGCTCGACGTCGAAATACGCCTTCAGCGTGTCCTGGGTGACCTGCGCCTCGGGGCCCCGCACGTACTTGATGCGCTCGATGACCGCCGGTGCGTTGCGCAGCCTCGAGTACCCCTCCGAGCCGATGACCAGCGTGTTCGGCTTCTGCGCGATGGCGCCCGCGACCTTCTGCTTCGCGTTCTCGACCGCGTCGGCGGGATCGGAGCCTGCGGCGTCCCACTTGCTCGCGCCGGCCAGCGTCTCGACGTGGGTCGGATCGTAGTTGGCCGAATCGGTGGCGAGATCCGCCGCGGCTAGCTCGATCTGGAGCCCGACGTTCGCCATCACGGAGTTGCTGGCGCGCTGGCCCATGTCGATCATGAGCACGGCCTCGGCCTCTTCCTGGTGCTCGACCGGCACCTCACCGTCCAGGGCCTTCTGGACGGTGGCGTAGGGCTTGCCCTCGTGCCCGACGGTGACGCGCTGCCTGGCGCCGCCCGGCGCCCGCACCACGTTGCGCTTGACGAAGTCGTCGGCGTGGAACTCGATGATCTTGCCGGCCCGCTGCGCGACCAGCGCGTACGGGAAGAGCATCGCGAAAATGAACGCCGCGTTGCGGTATCCCCTCGCCAGCGTGGTGACGACGGGATCGACGACGCGGATTTCGCTGAGCGATTCCATGAACTGTTCTCCTGCGGGTCAGATCCGCTACTGGACTACTGGATTGTGTTGACCAGGATGTCGATGACATCCCCGTCGGCGGCGGCGGCATCGAGCGCGCGCCCGACGCACACCGCATTGCCGGCGTGCGCGGCGATCTTGCCCGCGGCGGTGACCATTATTTTCGCGTGCTTGGCGATGGCGCCGCTGGCGACCCCCTGGCACTGGCCGATCGCGGTGACCGCGAACGTCTCGCCCGCCGCCGCGTTGTACAGCGCCGGGCCGGCGGCCCAGCCGCCCGCGGCGGGCAGCGCCCCGTCGGGCGTGGCGAAGAGGTTCTCGGCGATGGCGACGGCGGCCCTGGGGACCGTGAGACGAAGGACCGGGATTTGAGCCCTGCTCATTAGCTGGCCCTCCTCTGCACCGCGCGCACCGCGTCGATGTAGCTCACGCCGTGCTCGGCGGCATGCGCCGTGGCGTCCTCGTGGAGCCTCAGCCTGTCGGCGTCGGCCTTGCGCCCGGCCGGGGCCGCGAAGCTCACGACGGACCCGCCGTGGGGCGCGTCGGCGCCGGGCGCGGACTCGCCCTGGGGCACGCGCGCCGGCAGCGCGGAGACGAAGTCGCGCAGCCACTTCGCGGCCTGGCCGGGCTCGTCGGCGTCGGCGAAGTCCACCGTCGCGGAGTGCTCCTCCAGCGCCGCCAGCACGTCGGCCAGCGGGCCGGCCTCGCGCGGCAGCACCCGCCCGGCGTCGGCCTGGGCGTCGGCGAAGCTCACGGCGGACTCGCGCCGCGTCTCGGCTTCGCGCGCATCGATCGCGGCCTCGCGTTGTTCGATCGCGGCCGCGCGGGCCGCCAATTCCTGTTCGTCCATCTCGTCTCCGGTGGGTGTGGTTTCGGTGGGTGTGGGCGCCGGCGCGGAAAACCGCTCGTCCTCCGACGCGGCGTCGCGGACCGTCTCGATCTCGTACTCCGGCAGGATGCGGTCGGCCGTCTCGATATCGTTGTTCTCGATGATCCAGTCGCGGACCCCGGAAAACAGCGAGGCGACGGAACGCCACGTCCACGGCTTCGCGTCGAACTGCACCGTCAGGTAGTCGTCGTCGGCCTCGAATGCCACCGCGCCCAGGCCCGGGCAGCCCGGCGCGGCCGCGCCCAAAAGCCCCACGTGGCGCAACGCGAATTTTCCGGGGTGGGGATTGCTGCGGGCGTCGGGACGCCAGAAGCTCGCCGACACGCGGCGGTATTTGCCCTCGTCGACGATCTTCTTCACTTCGGGATCGACATCGCGGATCGTGCCGTGGAGCACGCCGGCGTCGTCGAATTCCAGCGCCTCGACCCAGCCGAAGCTGGGGTGGTCGGTGCGCGGATGACCGATGACCAGGGGTGCGGGGTCGGACGCGGAGTCGTACAGCTGCGCGCAGCTGCGCACCGCGGCGTCGTCGAGCGCCGCGGGCGCCCAGCGGCCCGTCCGGAATATGGGGATGCGCAACTTCACGCACGAATTATTGTGTCGGGATGGGGACCGCTTACGGCAGGTTGTCGGCAGGCGCGCCGCCGAGGTATCGAATTCCGGATCCTCCGGAGCTGAAGCTGCTGCAACGAGGTATCGATTTTCGGCGCCGGCTGCCGTCCAGGACGGCGAGATCGGTATCTGTTCGCAGTATCGGCCGGCCTATTGTCGTGGCGATCCCGGCGACGGGCGAGGCCCGGCGGTATCGATCGGCCCGCAGTCGGGTCGACTCATCGATGCACCCACCGCGAAATGTCATCCGCGAGCGAAAAGGCGGCGCGACGGGCGCGAAAAATGTCGTCGACGCCGCTGAGGGCGTAACGTTCGGCCAGTGCCGCCGCGGCATCGGCCAGCTCCGTCCTGAGCTCGTCTTCGGACTTCACCCGGGGCTGGCAATAGCACTGAATGAGGCCGGAGAGGCGGCATCTGCAAGGCGACGCGCTCACGGCAATTCTTTCCTGAGGCCCTCGATCGACCGCGGCACGAGGTCGTAGGACAGGTACAACGGATGCGCCGGCGAGCCGTTGAAATTCAGGCGGA
Organism: Rhodospirillales bacterium; assembly: GCA_026712885.1. Classification (GTDB taxonomy): domain Bacteria; phylum Pseudomonadota; class Alphaproteobacteria; order UBA828; family UBA828; genus WTGU01. Next base: position 8,410 of record JAPOPO010000196.1, read on the forward strand.
ACGCATCGGCGCTGCCCGCCTCGAACAGGTGCCACAACAGGTGTTCGTCCGCGTTGAGCATCCGCGGCACGAGCGGGTGGACGCCCCAGCCCAGCACCAGGTACCGCGGGTTGTTGTCGACAACAACCCCGATGGTGGTCTCGTTGCGCTCGCCGGGGCCGAACACCTGGCCCGGGTCCTCGAACGGATCCAGGGTCAACAGGTTGCCGGGGTGCGTCGCGATCCGCGCGAACGCATTGACGACTTCCAGGCGCATGCAGCCCAGGCGCCGGGCGAAACCGACCAGCTTGCGCACGGTCGGATCGTCCTCATCGGCATCGGCGCTGGAGGGGTTCAGTCCGGCGAACGCCAGCGTGCCGGAGCCCTCGCCGAAGTTCCTGCCCCACTCGCGCCACAGCCGGTACCGGAAACGCCCGCACCCGCTGATCGAAGCGCCCTGGTCGAGGTATTTCAGGGCCGAGCTCATGAGCCGCTCTCCCGGACCCTGCGGCCGCGCTCGTATTCCAGGATCGCGAGCCGGAGCCGCGCCGGTTCGATCCCGGCGGGTCCCTTCTGCGGGACATTGTTGCCGTTATTCAGCAGGGCCAGCACGCCCTTGGGCACGCACATCAGGTTATCTATCTCGTTGTTCAGGGGATCGCCGTCCTCGTGAACGATGGCGTGGCCGGGCGGGATCCCGCCCTTATCCCGCTCCCACACCCAGCGGGCCTTGATGGTCCAATGGGAATTGAACCCGGTGCCGTTCTTCCTGATTGACTCGTAAGGCGACGGGCCGGGCACCTTGATCTGCACGGCGCCTTTGCAGAACCGCTCCGAATACATGGGCCGGATGTTGCCGGGCCGGTGCCCGGGCTTGAACCACGTCTTTTCGCACCCCGGAGGATGCCAGCCCTTTCGGCCCTTGTTCGCGGGCGTATGGCCCTTCTGGAAGCGGACCAGGTTCCTCTCCCGCCTCACCCCGAGGCGGCGCGCCTGGCCCAGCATCATCGACTTGGTCAGGCGCCGCCCGAACCGTTCCTCGAACAGGTCCGCCACCTGGCCGTAGGGCGTGTCCGGGATGGTTTCTCGCAGAAACGAAAGTTCCTCGCCGGTGTACGGGGACGGCGGGGTCTTCACCCCGGCGTTGGCGAGCACCCCGGGGAAATGGTTCTTCTGCGCGGCTCTCAGCTGCGCGCCGGTGATGGACGTGCCGAACTCGGAGTTGAACAGCCGGACGGTCTCTTCCACCGTGTGCCTCGGGTACTCGATGACCAGCCACACGAGGCGCTCCGGGTTCATCCACCTACCGGCCATCGTCGCCCGTGAGCATTCTCGGGATGCTGACCGGACCCCGGGATTGGTCGATCTGAAGTTTTTTCGCCTCCAGTACGTTGCGCGAGTTTTCGATGATGGACTTCGCGACGGCGCTCACGGCCTTCGATCTTTCGATTTCCGACTTCAGATCATCGCCTTCCAGCGAATCGTCGCGCAGCGCCTCCACCTGGGCCATCAGGTGATTGTGCAGGTCGGTCAGGGTGTTTTTCATGGTCTTTTCTCCGGGTTGTTCCGTTCGGTCAGCGACTCGATCCGCAGGGAGGCGCTGTCGGAGCGCTCGGCGGCCCGGCGCCGCTCGGCGCGCTCCACCAGCATCTCCACGTACGAGACGACCGCCAGCCTGTCGGCCTCGTCGAGCCGGCTCGCGCGCAGGCCAAGCGGCTCGCACGCCGCGGTGCGCCCCAGCAGCCAGTCGGCGCTGACGTCGAGCACGTCGCAGAACAGTCGCAGCGTCCTCGCCCGGGGCATCGACCTGGCCTTGAAGTAATGGTCGATTGAGCTCGATCCGGACGCGCGGTTCAGCTGTGCGGCGTCGTGGTAGCGCCGGCAGAATTCCTGGCGGGTCCATCCCCGCGCGGCGATCGCGGCCCGCAGCCGGCGGGCGAACCGGTCGTGCTCGCGCGAGGCGCTCATCGGCCTGCCTCGCCCAGCAGCTCCCGGATCTGCCGATCGCATCCGTCGCGCCGCCGGTGCGCCTCGGCCACGTCGGCCAGGGCGCGTTCGGCGTTGAGCGCTCGCTCGCGCCAGCTCTGGACCTCGATCACGAGCCGCGGGTAGTCCCGCACCGCGGTCCAGACGGCCTTGGTGCGGGCCATGCCGGGGAACGACGCTTCGAGCCGATCGAGCCATCTGGCGTTCTCCGCGCGCAGGATCCTCAGGGTGAAGGCTTTCGGCTTGTCGATGCTCATGGGTTCGTCTCCAGGACGCGGCGCACGTGCCGCGCCGACAGGCGGTGCTTGCGGGCGAGCCAGCGGATGGACCGCCCGTCGCGCCGCTGGCGGCGGATGCGCTCGTCGCGCTCCCAGCGGTCGATGACGGCGGCGGCCGCCTCCCGCGAGGGCAGCCGGACACGGCCGCGCGCGTGCAATGCCTCGCACACCGCCAGCGTGAGCGAGGCGGCGACGTCCTCGTCGGAGCGCGCCTTGAGGTGGCGGATCGACGGCTCGGCCGCGACCCACCGCAGCATGGCGCGCAGCAGCGCGGTCAGCGCCCGTTCGTTCATGCCTGTTTCCTCGCGAGCATGGCCTTCAGACCCTCGATGACGCGCCAGGCGTCGGCGGAGGTGGCGATGCGGGCGCTGCCGTAGCGCCGTTCCAGCCACACCAGGTACCGCCTTTCGTCGGGGAAGATCTGCGGCCACAGATCGTCTATGAAGCGCCGCTGCTTCGCGGTTGCCAGGCGGGTCACGCCCTTCGGCAGACGCGGCGGCGGGGCGTCGGTGTCCGCCGGCGCCGGGTCGCGCGGCGTCTGGCGCGAGACGCCCTTCGGCGCCGGGCCGCCGAACAGGTGGCGGATCAGGTCGTGGGCCTGGCGCCGGTCCAGGTCCTTGCAGGTGCGCGCGCCGTAGCGGGCAACGAGCACCTCGCGGTAGGCGTCGTCGTCGAGGCCGGCCTTGCGGGCGGCCACGTGCACCGTGCGGATCTGCGCACTGGAGATGGGCTTGCTCATGCCGCCGCCGTCCGGCGCTCGCGGCGCTGTCTGAGCGCCTCGGCCACGGCGGCCTCCGGCGGGGCCCCGGACGGCGCCGCGGGCGCGGCCGGGGCGTCGCCGAGCGCCAGCCGGACGTCGGCGGCGGAAATCCGGATCGCGCCCTCGCGAGCCCGGCTCGCCGCCAGCGAGCGGTCCAGGAGATCGGCCAGATCCAGCCAGTTCCTCGATCGGGGATCGGCGACGAGCCGCTCAAGCGCGGCGTCGCCGATCAGCGGCGCATCCGCCGAGGGCCGCATCGCCCGCGACGCGGCCTCGCGGGCCTCGGCGCCGGAGAGACCGGCCAGGACCACCCGGTCGGCGCGACGGCCCACCTCGGGGATGGCCGCCGCGCGGTCGGACTGGCCCACGAGCACGATCGCCAGCAGCGGCGCGCGGCCCATCCAGGCCAGCTCCAGCAACCGCTTCAGCCCCACCGCGGTGCGGTAATGCAGCCGGTGCGCGTCGTCGACCGCGAGCGCGACGGGGCGCCGCCGCGAGGCCGCGCCCAGGATGCGGCGCACCTGCCGGGAGCGGGCCTCGCCGCTGCGCCGGGGGCGTTCCTCGGAGAGGTCCGCGACGATCGCCGCGGCGATGTCGCCCAGGTGAAGGCGGTCGCGGTCCAGCCGCACCGGCTCCACCACGGCGCAGTCCAGGCCCCGCAGCGCCTCGCGCACCGCCACGCTCTTGCCCGATCCGCGGGGCCCGACGACGGACACGAGCGCGCGGGCGGTCACCGCGGCGTCCACGACCGATACGACGCGGCGCAGGTCGCCCGTGACCGTGGGCGGGCCGGGCCAGGGTTGCGGCGCCAGCCCCGCCGAGGCCCTTCTCAGCAGGCGGCTCACGACGCCTCCCGCACGGCGGCGAGCTCTCGGGCGAGCGACCGGACCGCGTCGCGGTCCAGGCCCGCGTCGCGGATCTCCGCCCCGACCATCCCGAGCAGCCCCGGGGACAACGGCCAGGGATACAGTTCGGCGAACTCGCCGAGCGCCTCCTCCAGCGAGGCGTACGCGCCGCCGACGCGCAGCGGGTTGTCCAGAGGCGCCCCGGGCACCGCCTTTCGCATCAGCCGCGGGGGGCCGGCCTCGGCGGCGGGGGCGGGGGCGTAGACGTCGGCGCGGCCGTCCGGGGCGCCGGACTCGAGCAGCTTCTCAAGCGGGGACGCCGGTACCGCGCGCACGTGGCCGTAGGGCCTGATCTGGAGCGGGCGGGCCTCGCGCCGCTCGGGGGGCTTGGAGCCTTCCAGTTCCACCGCGATGCGCCCGGCCGCCGCGGCGGCGCCGACGAGCGGGCGGCGGCAGATCACCCAGCAGTCGTGCCAGTCGGGCACCTCGTACTGGACCGAATCCCAGCTGAGCACCCCGGCGTTGTTCACGCGCCGTCTCGCGCGCTGCGCGGCGGCCGCGAGCGCGTCGGGCGGCATCGCCACCAGCGGGCGCTCCGCCGGGCGGCGCGAGCCCAGCGCCGCCCAGGCGTCCGCGCGGGGCACGGGGCGCCCGCCCACCGGCGTCCTGGACGGGCGCCGCGCGTTCTCCCGCGCGTCGTATTCGCGCAGGCGCGAGTTGAGGTCCGACAGCAGGATCGTCTCCCCGCGCAGGCCCAACGCGGTCTCGAAGCGGCGCCAGCGCGAGCGGTGCGAGCGCTCCACCCCGCCCATCCGGGTTTTCGCGTAGGGCAGCCCAACGACCACTTCGATGTCCAGGGCCTCCAGCAGCTCCGCCGCGGCGGCGCCCTTGAACAACGGCCCCTGATCGGTCCACAGGTGCTCCGGCACGCCGTGGCCCGGCAGCCGGGGATCCTCCGAGGGCTGGCAGGCGCCGATCAAAAAGTCCAGCGCGTCGGCGGAGTTCTCGCCCTGCGCCACGTAGGCGCGGGCCTCCACGTACCCCGTGCACAGGTCCCAGATCGAGTAATAGACCACGCGCTCGCGCCCCGGCGGCAACGGCTTGTTCTTGTACCCGCCCGCGGAGATCCTGCGGCGGTGGAACTTCAGCAACCAGTCGCCGTCGGCGCCGTCGCGCTCCAGCACCGCCATGTGGGCGCTGTGGCTGCCGTCGATCTGCACGGCCTGCCAGGGGTAGTCGGCGTGGAGGCGCTGGGTGCGCTTGCGGGACGGCGCGAGCCCCAGCTCGCGGCGCACGCGGTAGGCGGTGGACAACGGCATGGCGAGCGCCTGCGGCGGCAGGTCCCCGGCCGCAACCGCCGCCTCGATGGCGTCCTCCAGCACCGCGCCGGTGCGCGCCGCCCAGCGCACCGCGACCTGAACCCACTCGCGGTAATCGGGGATCGCGGCGCGGCCGGACCTCGACGCCACGGCGCGGTGCCCGCGGGTGAGCCGGTAGACGGTGCCAGCGGACACGCCGTAGCGCTTCGCGAGTTCGGCGATGACGACGGCCGTGTGGCCGTGGGGGGCGGCGTCGATCTCCGCGGCCATGCGCCGCACGGTGGCGGGGTCCAGGCTCACCGGCGCATCGCCAGGTCAAGCAGCGAGTCCAGGCGCACCGACACGTTGTCGCCCCACTCGCAGATGCGGTCCGCGGCGGCGATGGGCCGATCGCCCGCCGCCGATAGCTGTTCCTCCAGTTGCGCCAGCGCCGCGTTCACCTGATGAGCGAGCGGGCGCCACTGGATGACGGCGCGATCGGACTCCAGGCGCGGCGCGGCGGCCGGGGCCGACCCGGGGACGGACTGTTCGGTCATCCTCCGGATCGCCCGGGCGCGTGCCCTGGGCGGGCGGGTCATCACCTCGGCCAGCAGCTTGTCTTCGGGGATCGAGCCCAGCGCGTCGGCGGCCCGGTCCGCGTCGCCGACCGTGCGAACGAATTCCTCGATCAGCCCCAACCGCCCCTCGGCCTCCGGGGCGGAGAGCGTGCGCAGCGAGCGCGCCTCGCGCGCGCCCTCCCAGGCCAGCGCGAGCGCGTCGGCCCGAACCGGTTCCAGGGGCGTGTGCGCGGCGATGAACGCGGCGCGGCGCTCGCCGTCTGGGATCGCCTCGCGGATCTCGTGGCAGGCCCGCATGATGCCGCTCTCCAGCATCTCCAGCACCTTCTGCCCGGTGCGGTGCAGCGCGCCGATGCGGTGCGCCGCCTCCAGCGCCGCGGCCGGTACCGGGGCGGAGCCGGTCATTCGCCGGTCGCCGGTTCGGACGCCGGGCGCACGCGGCACGCCTCGGCGACGATTTCCCGCACACGCCCCTGGCACACGCCGGAGGCCCGCGCGGCGCGGCACTGGCGGGCCACGCTGGCGCGCAACATGCCCTCGGCGTCGGTGGCGTCGGGCGCACCCCGCGGGCGCTCCGCGGCGGCGATCGTCAGGGGGATCGCGACCCACCTGTGCGCGGGGGTGTCGCGGCGGTGCAGGCGGATGTACTGCGCCCGCCCGGTGGGCCGCATGGCGTCGGCGATCGCGTCCTGGAACCTCGGCCAGCGGGGGTCTTCGATCCGGATGCGCCGCAACGCCATCAGCTTCGTCACGCTGAGCCGCCCGTCGGCGGCGGGCTCGAACGCCTGCCTGAGCAGCGCCTGGAGCTGGCGGCTCGCGCCCTTGGTCCACTCGGCCAGGCATTCCTCCAGCAGCGCCTGGGCGGCGACGATCTCAGGGCCCACGTCGACGTAGTCCGCCTTGGCCAACGTCACACGGCGGCAGCCGTCGATCGAGGTGAGCGTGATGTTGCCGCGGCGCCCGCCGAGCGCGGCGCCGTAATCGTTGACGATGCGGTCCGCCAGCCCGTACACGTCATCCATCGTGTGGGTCCGGTAGCGCCAGATCTGCGCGCTCAGGTCCTCGCCGAAGGCGTGGATCCGGTCGATCACCGCGTCGGTGTCGCGGTCGCGCGGGCGGACGTTGGATTCATGCACCAGGTTTCCCCTGGCGTCGCGGACGTAGCCGCGCGGCGGCGGCTCGGTCCAGTCGATCGCGGGCGCATTGGTGTCGGTCATGGGGTGTCCTCTATCCAGTAATAGTAAATTCGGCCCGACGGGCGGCAGACAACCGGCACACCGTTGGCGCGCAGTTCCGCGGCGATCGCCGGGATCGCGACATAGCCGGTCGCCTCGATCAACGCCCGGGTGGACAACCGCTTGCCGCGCGGCAGCAGCGCGTCGCGCACCGCCTGGAGCCTGGGCGAGGTGTCCAGCCGGGCCGCGTGGATGCGCCCGGGCCGCCGCGGCGATGAAACGGCGCCGTTCATGCGCCCGCCCCGGCCATCGCCAGGAGCGCGGCCGACAGCGCCGCAAGCCACCAACGGATGCCGGCGCACCGGCGCCGCCGGACGCCAATCCGGCGGAGGCGATCGGCGTGGCAACGCCTCGCCGGGCGCCGGCATCCATTGGCGGGCGCGGACACCAGTTCAACCCGGGCGCCGCCGCGGTACAGCGCGACCCGGCCCGTGGCCCGCTCCACCGCCGCGACGTCGCGCGGCGTGTGGCTGGAGGCGGGGTGGAGCAGGATCATGCGCCGGACTCCGCGACGTCCTCACTGTCCCGGTCCTTGCGAGCCCAGTCGATGCCCATGTCCGCCCAGATCCGCACCGCCTCGCGCCGGTGGCGCTGCGGCAGGAATCCCAGCGGGGTGTGAAATCCCCACTGGGCCACGACCGGGCCGGTGAGGAACAGCGTCCTGACGACGGGCGTCACCGGCACGAGCGCGTGGCTGTAGCCCGGCGGGCGCAGCTTCACCCGCGGTACGTCGACCAGGACGGCGCCGCCGAGCGGATTGCGGCGCATGTACGCGAAACGCCTCGCCACGACGTGCGGCGGATCGATGCGCCAGTGCGCGAGATCGCGGCGCCTGCGCTCGATATTCAGCGCCGGGTATTCGTGCACGTATTCGCGCAGCTCGCCCTGAAGGACAATGCTCAGCGACCACCAGGGGTGATCGTGCAGGCCCACGTATCGGCCGTCGGCGCCGTGGATCTCGTGAACGTACGCGTTCGTCCAGCGGTTGCGGGGCACCACCGGCAGGCGGTCCATGCTCCCGGGTACGACGGTCTTCCATCGGAGCCACCGCTGGGGCCGGCCCAGGTTGCGCGCCGGGCGGCTCACAGTTCCAGCCTCCGCTGCGCCCGCCGGGCGCGGGCCAGTTCGCGGTCGCGCTTGCGCTTGAGCATCGCCTTGTGTTCCCGGTCCCGGGCCGCCTGGAGCGCCTCGTCGAAACTGAGCGGGCGGGCGGCGCGGGCCTGCCGCGGGCGCGGCCCGCACAAGAACGCTCCCTGCACGACGCGGCACTTCATGCAACCTCCGGCATCGCGTCGTGCTCCACGCCGTCCAGGAGGCGCCCGCCGGCCTTCGCCACGCGCCCGCCCCACTGCTTGAAGAAAAACGGGACTTCCGCGAACCGGCAATCGTCGCGGATCGTGCGCACCCACCCGGCGTCGATCGGGCGGTGCCCCGGGCCGGATTCTCCGCCGGCGACGACCCAGTCCAGCGCCGGCGGCTCGAACGCGGCCGCCCATGCGTCGGCCGCGAGGCCCGGCGTGAACGCCCCGGCGAGCACGTCGATCGACCCGCGAGGCACGCCGGCCCACCTCCCGTTCAGCGAGGTGCTGACCGGGAGGTAGTCGATATCGGTCAACGCGAGCGGGCCGAGCAGCGGCTCGGCGCTCAGCCAGCGCACGCACGCGGGGGTCTCGAGCAGCGGCGGTATCCGCTTCTGGAGCGTGTCCTGGTTCTCCGCGCTCACGCCGAGCCAGAGCCGGCGCGCCAGCGACGTCAGAGAATCGTCGACGAACTCCACCGGGCGGCGCGGGGCGACGTGCATGACCTCGGCGGAGGCGCGCAGGATTTCCGTCCAGCCGTTCACGCGGCGGTAGTAGCGGCTCATCCGCGTCGGGCGCTTGGTCAGCAGCAGGTAGCGGTGGCGCGGCGCCAGCGCCATGACGGCGTGGATGCGGGCGAGCCATTCGTCTGGCACCTTCGGGTGGAACAGATCGGTGTGCGCGCCGACGAACACCGTGCGCGGTCGCTGCCACCGCATCGGCTGGGTCAGCAGCGACCAGTTGAAGCGCAGCTCGCCGTTGAAGACGAACCGCCCGGCTTGGGTCTTGTACGTCAGGCCGCGCCGCGTCGGGCAGCCGGCCATCAGCGTGCCGGCCAGGCGCGCGGCGTAGCAGTGGCGGCACCCCGTGGAGGCGGGCGAGCAGCCGGTGACGGGATTCCAGGTGGCGTCGGCCCACTCGATGGCGGTGCGGTCGCTCATGCGGTCGCTCCGCCCGCCGGGGGCCGCGGCGGCCACAGCGGCATGCCGGCTTCGTTCAGGATCGCCATCCAGTCGTCGATCTCCGCGTCCATCTCGGCCAGGATCTCCCGCGCGTCTCGATCGTCGACGACGCCGGTGAATCCATTGGCGTGGCCCTCCATGAACAGATCCCGTTCGGCGATCGCGTTTCGGGTGGCGTCGCGCAGCGCCGATGCCAGTCGCTCCGTCAACGCGGTCCCCGGGGCCTCGACGATCATCGGACCGATCATGCGAGGTGCTTCCGGTCCACGGACACGGCGTGGTAACGCCCGTCGTCGCCGTGCAGCTCGTTGGCCAGACGCCGGGCCTCGTCGGCGTCGAACGCGTTGATTTCGGTGAAGAAACACTCGGCGGGATCGCTCTGCCGTTCCAGGCACACGCGCCACCACACCGGGTAGTCCTGGACGCTCACGAGAGGCCGGCCCAGCGTTCGGCGAGGCCCTTGGCGTCGCTCAAGGACACCTGGCCGAAGTCGCGGCGCAGTCCGCCCCCGGTCGGCCGGAACGACCAGCCCCCGCATCGCCTCCGGCGCAGGCGGCCCGCGTGGCGGTAACGGAAGCCGTGCGTCTCCCTCGTCAGGAGATCGAGCACGAGCAGGTCGCCGCCGTACAGCGACCGCTTCGACGACCACAGGACCTCCGGCAGGCCGCCCGAGCCCTGGAACGGATCCCGAGGGGAACTCACCCGCGGCACCCGGCGTAGACGGCGATCGCCTCGCGCTGCGCGGTCGCCAGGGTGCGGTGGTTGCTCAGCAGATCTTTCCCCCTGCACAGCGACCAGCGATGGTGGGCGAACCGTTCGATGCGCCATTCCCAGACGCCCTGCGTCTGGCGGCCGGCCACGTATGTGCCGCGCGACAGGCGCGTCCAGTTCAGCGGCACGCCGTCCAGTATCGATGCGCAATGCGGGCAGCGCAGGCTCACGGCGACTCCGCCACAAAGCGCTCCGCCATGTAGACGCGCAGCGCCCGCTCAAGGTCCGGGACCTCCGCTCGCCAGCGCCCGTCGGGACCGAGCACCTCGAAGCCGCCCTCGAAATCCCCGCGCACCCGGTACGTAACGCCGGCGAGGGATACCCCCGTCGCGTTCAGGGTCGCCGTCCCCTCGACGGGCCCGAACAGCGGGTCGACGATGTCCTGGCCGGTCATCCCGACAACCTTCAGTTTCATGCAGTCCCTCCCAACGCATTTCCGACGCGGCCCATCACCGCGCCGAGCGCGGCGGCCTGGCGGGCGAAGCGGGCGTCGCCCGCGGCGATCAGCCCGTCGTAGGCGACGCGCCGCGACGAGCCGCGCTCCGGCGCCGCGAAATCGCCGCGACCGTGACCGTCCGCCCAGTGCAGGATCACCTGGCGGACGTCGCCGGGACGCACGCCGTGGAAATCGGCGAAGGCGGGGATGTCGGCGATGCGCCCGCCATCGTCGAGGCGGTGCGCGATCCGGCGCGCCTCGTCCGCCGCCGCCTGGCGCTCCGCCGCCGCGAGCGCCGCCGGGGAATCCGGGGCGGGGGAGGGGCGGGGGATGTCGTGGGGCCAGGGGAGATCGTCGGGCCAGAGGCCGGAGAGCCTTCGCATCACCGTCTCAGCGCGTGAGATCGTGAGGCCGGAGCCGGACCGCAATCGCGAGTAGAAGTTACCTGCGCCGCTCACTGACTTGCCCACCGTCGCGGGCGCAAGTCCACTGTGATCGGCGAGCACCTTGATGAGCTGGCAGATCGATGAGATGGCGTTGGGAAACATGTGTCCCAGTATAAGGTTATATATATCCCCTCGCAATAGATTTGTCCCACACTCGCGAGTCAGGGATAGTAATATCCCGACTATGGTTGTATCGAGCACTCTTCGACGCGCACTCGCAGATCACACTGCGGCCACATCTGTTCGGGCCGTGGCCGCTGCGTCGGGGGTGCCGAGACATCGCATCCGTAATGTATTGGCAGGCCGTCAGCCAGGGATAGATACCGCCGCCGAGATATGCGACGCCCTGGGTATCACCCTCACCCTCGGTCCGCGTCGCGATTCCTCCCGCGTCACGCCGTTGCGTCCTATTGATTCTCTTGCAAAACAGGGGCTTGCGCCGGTTGCCGATCGGGAGTTGGCGGAGTTGCTGGCGGCGATCTGTCGGCGTTGGGAGTCGTTGCCGCCGTCGGAGCGGGCGTACCTGGCCGCGGACATCTGGGCGGCCGGCGGGGCCGGGCTCAGCGCTCAGCGCTCAGGCAGGTCGTAGCGTGGCTCGGGTGGCGCGTGGTGGACGGCGGGGCGGCGCCGGAGGTCGATCCGTAGGGGGGTCCGGCGGGGGGCTGCCGCTGTTACTTAGCTCGCTCTAAGTAACAGCGGCGGCTCAATGCCGGGGACCGATTCGAGGTGCGGCAAGGGCCAAATCCAGCGGGAGAAAGGAGGTGATGCCCATGACGAGAATCCCCCACGTCGGAGATGCTATTCGTAGCAAGTCGGTGATGTAAGGGGGCCCGCCTGAATCTTCGGGCGGGCCCGTAACTCAACTTATAACGTCCCGTTGGCCCTTGCCGCCCGCTCAGTCTAGCATCACCTCGGCCGCTGCGAAGTCCTGATCTCCACCTCGGTCCGCCACACCGCGACGTCGGGCGGTACCGCTCCGAGTGAGCGGATTTCGGCGGCCAGGTATTCGCAGTGATCGTGAATGACGGTGCTGTCGGCGGGCACACCCCTAGAGCTGTTGCGCTCTGCCGGCGCCATCGTGCAGCCCCACATGACGTATTCCGGAATGATGAAATGATCGGCCAGCCACAACCGGTCGGTTGCCGTTTCGCGGTTGTGGGCCGCGATCATCCCGCCTATCACGGGTGTGCGCTCCATCGTTGTGCATGACGTCAGGCACAACAACGCGAACAGCGCGGCCACGGGCCTCATTCGCCCGCCGCCTCGGGTTCGGATTCAGCCTCGGCCTCGGCCTTCGCCTCGGCGGCCAGCCTCGTGCGTCGTTCCCAGGCCCACTCGTAGGCGTGGAGTTTCGTCAGGCCCTTGAGCACGGCGGCGACCTGGGCGCTGATCTGGCGGTAGTCGGTGGCGCGGTCGGTTTGCCAGACGGCGATCACCGTATCCACGGCGTTCTTGACCAACAAGTGAATGTGCGCCTCGTGCGGGCGCTGCTCCAGCCAGCCGATGTGCCGCGTTCTGGCTGTGGCCAGAGCCGCATCGATCACGGCATCGCGGAACTGCGCAAGCGCGGAGTGCGCGGCGACCACGCGAGCGCGCACGGTGGCGTTCGTGGCCTCGTTGACCTTGACCTGGGCGGCGTCGATGGCGGAAGCGAATCGACCGACGATGGCCGCCCTGAGCGCATCCTCTTCGTCGAGCATCGCGTCCTCATCGGACGGCGGCAGGAACAGCCATGCCGTGCCAGCGGCGTTGCGCTCTGCTTTCATAGCGCCCTCGACGTCGGATGGCAGAATGCGAGAGTCAACGGGGTACTTGATTTCCATCGACTGCTCGTGGGGTTGCTCGCCGTCGTCAGGTGCGGACCACGAGAAATACGCGTACCTTCCATCGGCCAGGTCGGCGGTGTGCCGCACTTGACAGTGGATAACCTCGAAGCGATGCCCGTTGAACGCTGCGACCTGCATTCGGTCGCCCTGCGCGGTGCCGGGCAGGGCGAGCAACGCTGCTGCTTGCTCCGTCGTGGTTCCGGCTGGCACTTCGGCCTTGCCGCCATAATCTACGATGAACGTTGTTTTCGGGTTCATGTCTGTCTACCTTGCGTTGATCTGAGTGAGCGACCATGTACCGGCGTCATTTCCGCCGACCTTGTAGACGGAAGCGATGAGCTGAGTGCCAGCGTCGTTCAGTCGAAGCGTGACGCCCGCTCTGTTGGGGATGTTTTTTGGTGTGTTGGTCAGGATCGGGAATCGCCTGTCTACGGCGCTCATCATCACACGAGAAATCCGCTTTCCGAACTGCTCTGCCGCCACATCGTTCTCAGTGATCCAGACCTCGAACTCGTCGTCCGTGGCCCTGATTGCGTAGGGACTGGCGCCGGCGAGTGCGCGCCATTTGCCGATCCCCGTGACGGGCAACACGATCTGGATTGTTTCCAGCAGAGTGCCCGAGCTGTCTTCTATCCGCAGCGATGGGTTTCCGCCAGCCAGTCCGTCGGCCGCATTCTGCACGAGAGTGCGGGACTGTACCGCTGTAAACGCGAGAGAGGCAACCGCTTCGTCGGTCGCGTTGACGTACCCTCCGTTTCGCCCGCTTACGTTGAGACGCATCCGCGTGCCGGCCGGCCACGTGCCATCCACTCGATGCAGGACGACTCTCAAGGTAAACCGGCCCTGGTCATGTGGAATCGTTGGCGGGACAACGGAGATGCTGCCGGGCCATCGAGCCGCCGTATTGGCGTCCGCGGCGGCCTGAGCCGTTGCCGCGGCGGCCCGCGCCGGCGCGTCGGCTCCGCCTCCGCTGCCTTCCGCGAGTGCGACAAGGTCGGCTGTAATTTCAGCCTGCTGAACGTCGCTCGCATTGAGCAGACGGACAATAACTGTCTCGACGGCGTTGTCGGCAAGCCCGTCCAGCGCAGTCGCCATGGCCGTCGTGACCAGCACCTGAATAGGGATCGAAGTCGAGTGCTGATTGACCACTACCGCAATGGTCTGCGTGACTCCGCCAATGGTCACTGACGCCTTCGTTACATCGGTATATAGGCCCGGAGCAACAAAGAGATTCAGTTCGAACTTATCGGGGAGAGCGCCCTTGTTGATCTGCGCCGGAGAGACGACGAGCGCGTGTGGAGTGCCCGGCTCTACCGGCTGTCGCAGGATGTTGCCGACGCGCGTCCAGACCGCGGTGCGGAACATCAGCGCCATGATGATGTCGCCCGCCTCGGCTGAGGTAAGCGCCGTCTCCGGATCGGAAATGTCCACGAACGAAATGCCGGCGGCCACGTCCGCGCGGAGAATGATGACGTCGCTGCCCAGGTTTGCTTCGTCAATCCGGGGCAGCGTCGCGGCAACCGAGATGTGCGCCGACCGGAACGCCGCGCGGAACGCCTTGCGCTTGGCCGCGTCGGAGACATCCATTTTGGCGGCCGACAGACTGCCGTCCGCGATTTCGCCCGGCGCCGCGGCGGCCGCCGTATCGGTCACCTTGACCCACGTCGCCGCGCCCGCGAATTGCATTGTCACGGCGGTACCGGGCGGAATCTCCAGCGTCCGCCCGGCGCCCTCTATCCGGTCGGTGATGCCCACGTCGAACGTGAGCGCCGCCGTCGCGGAGTTCAGGAGCCGCACCCAGAATCCCCCGCCGACAGAGCCGGACTTGGTGAACGTGCGGGGCGTCGCGCCGGTCAGCCGGATGGTATTGCCGCGATCGGCGAGGGTGATGTTGCGGTCAGCGGCCGTCGAAACAATGGCCGCGCGGCGTCGGTAGCCGCTCAGCGCGTCGCCGATCTGCGTAGCCACCTCATCGGCGTCGACATCGTCGGCCTCCGCGGCGTTGATGAGCGCCTGCACCTGCGCCGCATTCAGGCCGGAGCCCGGAGTCGCCGGGGCGCCGCCTCCAGATCCTGGAAGGTAGAACGGCACGGGGTTACGCCAGGGCGGCGAGGTGGGCGATCGCCTCGGCGCCGACGGCGGTGAGGCGCACGGCGGTGATCGCGGCCGGCAGCTCCGCGCCGCTGTCTCCGGCCAGCGCGGTGGAGGCGCCGATCTGGACGTCGATCCAGGAGGCGTTTCCGGCCTCCACGTCGGCGATGCTGCGGCACGAGGTCGACAGCACGGCGCTGCCCCCGGCGCCGGGGTGCACCTGCACGGCGATGGAGGAGGCGGCGATGTCCAGCACGACGATGTCGCTCTCTCCGGCGGCGGCGGTCAGCTCGGCATAGAATCTGTGGCGGTCGCCGTCTGTAATGGCCATTGCGATGTCCTGTCGGGCCGGCTATCCGGCGTTCGGGCTGACGACGATCTCGTCGACGCGCACGGCGTCGCCGGTCTCTGGATCCACCGCGTCGATGTCCATGACGGCTCGGCCCGGCGCCACCTCCCGCAGGCTCACCGCGGTGACGCGCACGCGCGGTTCCCATCGGTCCAGGGCCTCGGCGGTGGACGCCCGCAGCCGCCCGTGCAAGCCCCTGTCCATGGGTCCGTCGAGCAGCTCGGGCAGGTCCGATCCGTAGTCCGGGCGCATGATGCGGGTGCCCTTGGGCGTGAGCAGGATGTCGGCGATGGACTGGCGCAGGTGCTCGGCGCCGCCGAGCGGGGCGCCGGTCGCGGCGTCCATGCCGTTCACCGGGAGTACTCCCCGTCGCCCAACCAGGCGGCGATGCGCTCGGCCTGGCGCCGGCGGCCCGGGTACTTCGGGTCGGTGGCGAACGTCGAGTCCATGACTTCGGCCGCCGCGCTGTCCCAGTCGCCGGCGCGGATCGCCTCCAGCGTCGCGTCGAACCCCGCGCAGGCGGCGCTGAAGCACAGCAGGTACACCGCGTCGCGGCGGGCGGGCTCGATGGCATCCAGGCGGGCGCGCCCGAGCAGCCGCGCGGCTTCGACTTCGGCCCGTGCGCGGTCCTGGAGCGCCAGGGCATACACCCCGTCGCGGTCCAGGAGGTGGCCGCAGCCGATATGCCAACCCGTGCCGTCGTCGTAGGGGGTGAGGTTCTCGCCCTCCTGATCGCAGATGGCCGCCATCAACGGATCGGCGGCCGGCGGGTCCCCGGCCGGCCGATCCTTTATGCCTTGACGGGGGTTCCCATCGGACCCGGACCCCTCCAACTCGGTATCCTGGGTGGCCGTGCCCGGCGGGTGCACGGTGACATGGATGTTGACGTCGCGGCCGGCCTCGACGCCGGCGACGTATTCGGCGTCGGCCGTGTAGCTGTCGGTGGAGCTGTCGGTGGAGCTGTCGGCGGCGCCGCCGCCCAGGCCCGCGGCGTCGGCCGCCCCGCGCAGGGCCCCGAGCTGTGCGCAGCCGCTGAGCGCGGCCAGCGCGAGCAGCGGTATCGAATTCCGGAGACTCCGGAGCTGAATCGGCTGCCGGGAGGTATCGATTTTAGGCGCCGGCGCCGGGCCGGGCCCGCGAGATCGGTATCTGTTCGCTGTATCGGGCGGCATATTGTGGTGGCGATCCCGGCGACGGGTGAGGCCAGGCGGTATCGACCGCCCGGAAATCAGATATCCCAGGCCAGCGCGACTTCGAACCAGTCCGTGCGCCCGGAGCCGGGCGCCAGGCGCCAGCCGCCGGGGAGCGTCGCCTCGAACGGCGGCGCCAGTTCGTCCAGGCCGGCTTCGGCGCGGTAGGAGACGGTCACCCCGAGCGGGCCGTCCCCGAACGAGCGGTGCCATTGGGCGAGTCCGCTGAAGCGCCGGGCGGCCTCGGTAGAGACCTCCAGCAGGAGCGAGCCGCCCAGAAGCTCCGGGGTCCATTTCGCGGCGGCGCGCAGGCCGTGCGCGGAGCCGTCGACCCAATCGGTGGGCAAAGCGTTGGCGGCGAGCGTCGCGTAAAAGTCCCCGAGTTCGGCTCCGACGCCGAAGGCGGCGGCGAAGACCGGCGTGCCGTCGACGCCGTAGCGCCACACCGCGCCATCCCCGTTCAGCGACCAGGCGCCGACGGTGGCCACCGTCTCGGCTCCGAACTGGGTGACGGCCCGCCAGGGGCCCCGCTCCCAGCGCCGCTCGACCTGCACGTCGGCGGTGACGCCGTCACGGGCGCAATCCAGCGCGGTGGGCGCCCAGCGGACGTAGCCGCTGGCGTCGATGTTGTCCAGGCCGAGGCGGTATTCGCCGGACACGGCCTGGGTGGAGACGGCCTCGCCGTCCTCGAAGCAGGCGCCGTGCTCGGCGGAGAGTCCGATCGACAGCGATTCGTCGGCCGTCGCGGCCGTCGGGAAGCAGATCGCGGCCAGGGCGCCCGCGCACACATATATATAGGGGGTCCGGGGATTCATTTCTTGGGCTCCGTCTCGGGGGTGAGTTTGTTGTCGCTGCGCACGACCTGCATCATCAGCATCCCGAAGACGCTGCTGATGTTCGTCAACACGTCGGTCGGGACGCCGAGCTTGTGCCCGACGGTGACGATCAGGCCCAGGATGACCAGGCCGCCGAGCACGTTGACGCGCACCCGGGTGGTGCGCAAGCGCACGAGCTCCCGTTTCGCCACGGCCGGCTGTTTGGCGGTATCCGACATGCTTGCAGGCTATTCGACCGCGTGAGCCGGTAATCGGCGTAGTTCTGTCCGCAGCCACTGGCCACAATGCAGCGATGTTCGACGGGCTAGACGTCTCCACCGCCAACGTACTTCTCGCCTCGGCGCTGGGCGGTCTGGGCACGCTGCTGGCGCTGGCGATCCGGGCCATCGCCAACCTGCGCCACCGGGTCTCGAAGATCGAGGGCCGCATGGAGGCGCGAAACATCTCCGAATCGCTGGCCCACGTGCACGAGCGGGTGGACGAGATTCAGGGGCAGGTGTCCGGGGTGAGCGGGCAGCTCACACAGCAGAACGAACGCCTGAGCGACCTGGTCAGCACCAACCAGACGTTGATAGAGACGCTGATCTCGCGGCGGAACCAGCAATGAGCCTTCAGGAGAAGCTGGACGGCGATCGCCGCCGCGCGATCCTGCGGCTGATATCCACCGGCGGCGAGTCCACCGAAGTGATCGTGCTCGATGTGCTTCGCAAGACATCGCACGGCTTCCGGTTGACGCGGGCCAGGGTCCGCGCCGACTTCGACTGGTTGCGCGAGCGCCACCTCATCGACGTGGAGATGCTCGGCGATACGTTGATGGTGGCCACCATCACCGATATCGGCGAAGAGGTGCTGGTGAATGCGCGGCGCGTGGCCGGCGTGAGCGCGGCGCGTCGGCGGGACCTCTGACGCCCGCGGGGCGCCCATGGGCAGGCGCAGCATCATCGACCGGCTGGATCCCGAGATCAGGGAGCGGATCGGGGACCTGAAGAATGCCGGGCACACGCTCGACGAGATCATGGCGCACCTCAAGCTGATGGATCTCGGCGTGTCGCGCTCGGCGCTGGGGCGCCACACCAAGAGACTCAACGCGATGGCGGCCGACGCCCGCCGCTCCGCCCATATGGCCGAGGCGATCGTGAAGACCTACGGCGACGCGCCGGAGGAGCTCACCCAGCGGCTCAACATCAAGCTCATGCACGGCATCGTCACCCGGATGATGATCTCCGAGGAAGGCGACGCGATCACGCTGGACCCGAAGGAAGCGCACATGCTGTCGGGGACGCTGCGCAACCTGGCGTCGGCGTCGCGCGCGGATGTCCTGGTGGCGCGCGAGGCGAAGAAGTTGCGCGAGCTCAAGCGGAGGATGACGGAGGCGGCGGTCGGAGCCGCCGAAGCGCAGGGCCTCGGCGAGGACATGGCCGAGAGCCTCCGGGTGGCGATGACGAAGGTGCCCGCGTGACGGGCGCCCAGGGCGCCTGGGACGACGGGCTGCCGCTGCTGCTGGACTATCAGGCGGCGTGGAACCGGGACCGCGCGCCGGTGGCGGTCATAGAGAAGAGCCGCCGCATCGGGATTTCCTGGTCGGACGCCGCGGAGCGGGTATTGCACGCGGCCGAGCCGGTCGGGCACGTCGCCTATCAAAGCTACGCCAAGGACATGACCGGGGGGTACATCTCCGACTGCGCCGACTGGGCCAAGCGGTTCGGCAAGGCCGTGCACGAGGTGACCGAGCGCGACGTGAGGATCGGCGACGACGAGCACGTGCATCAGTACGAGCTGGCGTTCCCGGGCGGGCGCGCCATCCAGGCGCTGACGAGCTCCGCGAGGCAACTGCGCTCCCGCGGCCGGCCCGGGGACATCGTGGTGATCGACGAGGCGGCGTTCGTGGACGATCTGGCGGCGGTGCTCCAGGCGGCGATGGCGGTGACGGTTTGGGGCGGGTCGGTGCGGATCATCTCCACGCACAACGGCGACGATTCGGAATTCGCGGACCTGGTGAGGGACATCCGCGCCGGACGCTATCCGGACTTCAGCCTGCACACCGTGACGCTCGCCGACGCGATCGGCGCCGGTCTCGTGCGGCGGATCCATTCGGTGACCGGCCGCCCCTACACGCCCGACAGCGACGCGGAGTTCGAGGCGGGGATCCGCGCCCGCTACAAGGACGGGGACACGGCCGCCGAAGAGTTGGACTGCGCCCCAAGGGCCGGCGGCAGCACGTACCTGCCGCGGGCGCTGATCGAAGGTTGCATGCGCGAGGGCCTGCCGGTGCTGCAATACACGGGCAGCGCCGAGTTCAACGCGCGGGCGGAGCCTGAGCGCCGCGCGGAGATGCGGGACTGGATCCGCGAGCGCGTGCATCCGCTGCTGGACACCCTGACGCCGGAGGAACGCCACGCGATGGGCTTCGACGTGGCCCGCACGCAGCACCTCTCGGCGATCGCGCCGCTGGCGATCGGCCGGGGCCTGCACCGCACCGTGCCGTTCGTGGTCGAGATGCGCAACGTGCCCCACAAGCAGCAGGAGCAGGTGATGGTCTCGATCGGCCGCAACCTGCCGCGGCTGTGCGGCGTGTGCGTGGACGCCACGGGGCTGGGGTCGTACCTCGCCGAGGCCGCGGCCGACGAATGGGGGCCGCTCGCCCAGGGCGTGCAGATCAACGAGCGGTTCTACCGCGAGCGCTGGCCGCCGCTGAAACGCCGCATGGAGGATGCGGCGATCACGCTGCCCAGAGACGACGGGGTTCTGGAAGACATGCGGTCGGTGACGCTGATCCGCGGCGTGCCGCGCGTGCCGGACCGCCCCGTCAAGGGCCGGTCGCGGGACCGGCACGGGGACACGGCCATCGCCGTCCTGCTCGCGGACACCGCGGCGGACGACGACACGGGGACGCTGGCGCACCGCGCGGTGCCGGCCGGCGACGACTCGCGACCGTGGGGCGGACAGGACAGCTGGATCCGGCCCGGCACCGCGCGGGCGCCGTTCGGAGGGTGGACCCATGGCCACGCGTAGGCCGCCGTCGCCGGGCAAGGTGCTCGCCGGCATCGAGGGCAACCGCGACATCACCCGCGGCTACCTCGACGAACGCAATCTGCTGCAACCCCAGGACGATCTGTCCGGCGGCCGCCCGCCGGTGACCCGGTACCGGGCCTACCGTTCGCTGTTGCAGGACGATCGTGTGGGCACGTCCTTCCGACAGCGGCGCTCGGCGCTGATCGGGCGCAGCACCGAAGTCCGCCCGGGCGGCGATGCCACGATCGACCGCAAGGCCGCCGACTTCGTGCGCGACGCCGTCGTCGAGGCGCTGCCCTGGGACCGCATCTGCAATCTCATGCTGTTCGGCACGTTCTACGGGTTGTCCGTTGCCGAGTGCGTCTGGATGCGCGACGGCGCCCACGTCGTGCCCGAGAAAATCCTCGTCAGGGACCGGGGTCGCTTCGCCTTCGGCGGCGCCGACGGCTCCGAACTGCGCCTCGTCACGCCGGGCGCCACGGTCCGCGGCGAGACGATGCCCGAGCGCAAGTTCTGGGTGGTCGCCAGCGGCGGCGACCACGACGACGAACCCTACGGCCTGGGCCTCGGATGGGAAACCTACTGGCCGGTGTTCCTCAAGCGCCAGGGCGTGACGCAATGGGCGGACCTGCTGGACCGTTTCGCCCGACCGATCCCGGTCGGGCATTACCAGCGGGAGGCCGACATCGACGCCGTGTACCAGGCGGTGGAGGCGGTTCGGGACGGCCGCGGCGCGGCCATACCCGCGTCCGCCTCCATCGATCTGCTGGAGGCGCTGAAGTCCGGCCGAACGGACTACAGGGATTGGCTGGACGTCTGGAACCGCGCGATCACGCTGACGCTGATAGGCCAGACGATGACCACTGAGGACGGGTCGAGCCGCAGCCAGGCGGAGGTCCACTGGCAGGTGCGCCGGGACATCGTCCAGGCCGACGACGACCTGCTGGCCGACACGCTGCGCGCGCAGGTGCTGAGCTGGCTCATCGAGTGGAACTATCCCGGCGCGGCGGTGCCGAGAATCCGGCGCGTGCTCGACGATCCGCCGGACACGCATGCGCTGTCGGAGCGCGACCTGCGGATCTGGCGAATGGGGTGGGCGCCGACCGGGGACTACATCGGCGACACCTACGATATCGAAGTGACACCGCGACGCATCGATCCTGCGGCGCCGGGGCCCGGCGGCCCGGGCGAATCGACGGACTTCGCCGCGGAGGGGCCGGCTGAGCGCCCCCTGGCCCAGCAGGCGGCCGACGCCGTGGATCCTCTGATCGCCCGGTGGCCGGCCGAACTGAGCCGGCCGCTGGCTGCCGCCGCCACGCTCGCCGAATGGCGCGACGGGCTGACCGGGGCCGGGCAAGGCGTCGACATCGCCCCCGCCGCCGAGGCGCTGGCCGAGGCGCTGGCCGCCGCGCGGCTGGCCGGCATGTACGACGTCTGGACGGAGGCCGAGGAAGACACGAGCTTCGCCGACGTGGACGGCGTGCGATTGGGGTTTGCCGAGCAGATCGCGTTCTTCCGGGAGAAACTGAATCTCGGCACCAACGCCTGGACCGACATATGGGAGGCCCAGCACGATCGATCCTTCGTCGTCGCCGGCGCCGCCCGCGACGACCTCGTGGCGGATCTCAAGGGCGCGGTGGAGGCTGCGATCTCCGACGGTGAGACGCTGGAGACCTTCCGCGCGCGATTCGATGAGATCGTCGAGCGCCACGGCTGGGCGTACAAGGGCGACCGCCTGTGGCGCACGCGCGTGATCTACAACACCAACATCGCCACGTCGTATTCGGCGGGGCGGTGGACCCAGGCCAACGCCGTCACCGACCAACGGCCCTACTGGCGATATCGCCACTCCCCCGCCTCCGAGGTGCCTCGACCGGACCACGAGACGTGGGACGGGTTGATCCTGCGCGCCGACGATCCGTGGTGGCTCACGCACTGGCCCCCCAACGGCTGGGGCTGCCAGTGCTGGGTGGAGACGCTCTCGATGCGGGACATGGAGCGCCACGACCTCGCTGTGAGCGAGCCGCCGCCGATGGGTTGGCACGACGTCACTGTCGGTCCCGCCGACAGCCGACGCACCGTGCGCGTGCCCGCCGGCGTCGACGCCGGGTTCGGTTACGCGCCGGGAGCCAGCCGGGAAGCCGCCTAGCATGCGCGTCTCCGTCGAGCTCGACGACCGCGCCATCGTCGATGCCATGAACCGCGCCCTGGGCGCGGCCCGCGACTTGAGCCCCGTCATGCGCGACATCGGCGAGTCGCTGCTCAACTCCACCGGCGAGCGCTTCGGCACACAGACCGCGCCAGACGGCTCCGACTGGGCGAAGCTGTCGCCGACGTACAAGGCGCGCAAGCGACGCAACCGCGACAAGATCGGCACCTTGCGCGGTCACCTGCGCGCAACACTCGCTTACGACGCCGGCCCGGATAGCGTGGTGATCGGCAGCCCGAGGATCTACGCCGGCACGTTTCACTTCGGCGCGGCGAAGGGCGCCTACGGCACGTCCAGGCGAGGACTGTCCATTCCCTGGGGCGACATCCCCGCCAGGCCCGTCTTCGGCATCTCGGACGCGGACCGGACCGACATCGTCGAGGCGCTCCACGACCACATCGTCGCGTCGATTCGTCGAAAATAGGCGCGGTATCGTTCCGCGCGGTTGGCCGGGCTCATCGCCCCTCCGCCGATACCTGGACCGCTACGTCCCAACCGATCCCGTCGAGTCCCACCGGCATCCGCCTATATCCCACCGGCGTCCCGCCGAATCCCGGTCGTATCCCGATTTGTCCCGCATTCCTATTGCGCCTTGACCACCCGTTATTTCGATAATGGCGGGGGTTTCTAAACGATCCCCAACACTGCCGCAGTAAGGGAGATGCGTGAGGAAACGGGCCTGGTCTGCATAGCGCCGGCGCCGGCTGCCGCAGGCGTATCCGCTCCCCTGGCCGAAGGAGTACACCGACGCCAGCCGCCGTTGCTGTTACAGACGAATATCAGCAACCGTTTCCCGATACTGCCCGAGTGGCGCCACCGATACGCATCCGGCGTGACCGAGAACCTGGAGCATCTGCTCTATCTTGAGCTACCTGAAACCTGCGAGGTGACCCTCAACGCCGCAGAGCACGTCGCCTATCGTTGGGTGAACTTGGAGGAAGCCATCCGAAAGGTCACGTCATGGACCAATCGGGAGGCATTGGAGCGGTTGCGATCCACCGCCGGAGATCGCCGCTGATCGCCGC
>JAPOPO010000009.1 GCA_026712885.1 Rhodospirillales bacterium
TCTCGCGATGACGAGCGCGCAGCAAATGACACCTCTGCTCTCGCCCCTCCCCCGCTCCGCCTCCGCCCGCGCCCACTGCCTCCCGCCGGCCGCGCGCAGGCTGACCAGCTCGCTGTCGATCGTGAGCTTGTTGTAAACGAAGAGCAGCGAGCAAAATAGTGCGATCGGCAAGATCGCGCTCAGGAACGTCGGCAGCACCAGCATGCTCATCAGCAGGAAGGCGCTGAACGACAGACCCTTGTTGACGATCAGGTCGATGATGCGGAGCGACTGCGACAGCCAGACGACCGCCGTAAGTCCCAGCGTGACGAGCAGGAACGGGCCTATAAGCTGGCGCAGCAGGTAACGTTGGTAGCGCGGCATGCCTCATTATAGCGTTCGCGCGCCGGAACGGGTGAATCCCGATGGCGACGCCGGTCGAGCGCGCCGCGTAAACCTTGACCGTACTGAAAATTCCCTACTGGAGCGGCGGGCGGTGCCGACTCCAATTCGTCGCCGCCTCGAATGCCGCCGCCGCGCGGAATACCCGTGCGTCGTCGTAGGTGCGGCCGACGATCTGCAGGCCGGTGGGGACTCCGTTCCGCGCGAAGCCGGTCGGCACGCTCGCCGCCGGGCACTGGTTCATCATGTTGAACGGGTAGGTGAGCAGCCAGCCCAGGTGCGGCTCGACCGGCTTGCCGTTGACGGTGAAGCCGGGGTCCATGTTGGTGTGGTCCGCCTTGACCGCCGGCACCGCGAGCGTCGGGCAGATCATTACGTCGTAACGCTCGAGGATCGGTGCGAGCTTCTGGTACATCCAGCCGCGCGTACGGCTGACGCGCTCGAACTCGACGGCGCTGACCCGCTGGCCCCTCTCCACCAGGTCGACCACCCTCGGGTCCATCTCGAAGCGCCATTCGGGGAGAAAGTCCTGCAACCCGCTGGCGAAGAAGACCTCGAAGAGCCGCAGGTACTGGTTCAGCACGCCTGAGGTCCAGCCGAGATCGACCTCTTCGACCTCGCAGCCGAGGTCGCGAAAGACTTTCACGGCCTTTCGCGTGTTGTCCCGCACCTCTTCGTCGACCTCGACGTAGCCGAGGTCCGGCGAGTAGGCGATACGCCAGCCCTCGATGCCCTCATAGGTAAGCGGCAGGCGGACCCGCGTCCTGAGGGAGTTGATGTCGGCCTTGTGGGGGCCGGAGACGACGTTCTGGAGCAAAGCGGACTCCGCCACCGTGCGGGTCAGCACGCCGATTTGCACCAGGAAGACGTGGGGCGCCGTGGTGTCGTTCGGGTTGCGGCCGTAGGGTGGCTTGAAGCCGAAGATGCCGTTGACCGAGGCCGGAATGCGGATCGACCCGCCGCCGTCGCCGCCGTCCGCAATGGTGGTCATGCCTGCGGCCACCGCGCCGCCGCTGCCGCCGGACGAGCCTCCCGGCGTGTAGTCGGGATTCCAGGGATTGCGGCTCACGCCCCAGAGCGGGCTGTGGCTCGTCCCGGCATAGCCGAACTCGGGCGTCGTGGTGCGGATGTGGAGGATCGCGCCGGCGCGCATGAGCCGCTCGGTCACCGGATAGGTGTGATCGGGGCGGTTGTACTCCATGATCTTGGAGCCGATCGTGGTGATCTCGCCCTTGATCGCGTGGTAGTCCTTGCTCGCGAAGGGCAGGCCCTCGAGCGTGCGCAGCCGGCCGTCGGTCTTGCCGTAGCGCGCCTCGGCCGCCTTCGCCTGCTCCAGGGCAC
The DNA here is from genome assembly GCA_026712885.1 of Rhodospirillales bacterium. Classification (GTDB taxonomy): domain Bacteria; phylum Pseudomonadota; class Alphaproteobacteria; order UBA828; family UBA828; genus WTGU01. The sequence continues at coordinate 1,723 of JAPOPO010000009.1, forward strand.
GTTCGAAATAGCTGTAAGTGACGAGGTTTAGCGCCGGGTTGACCGCCTCGCAGCGAGCAATCACGGCCTTCATCAGCTCGACCGGCGAGAGCGTTCGCGCCTTGAACGCAGCAAGCGCATCGAGCGCGCTCATGTAGCAAAGGTCGAGATCCGCAGCGGCCATGACGAACGCTCCTGCCCTTATTCGTTGCTGAAGGCCTCCAGCTCGTTGAGGTAGACAAGCACGCGCTCCGCCGGCTCGACATCGCCGAACTTGGCGTCGATGTCGAACAGGTTCCACTCGACGACCCCGGGTACGCGGTCGCCCACGCCTTCCCGAACGACGATGGGGCGGAAGCCCTCAGCGATCGCGTCTTCGGCCGAGTGACGCACGCAGCCGGCCATGGTTACGCCCGTGATGATAACCGTGTCGACCCGCTGGGCGCGGAGATAGCCCGCGAGGTAGGTGCCGTGGAATGCGCTTGCGCGCTTCTTGACGATCACCTGCTCGCCGCGCTCCGGCATCGGCGCGATGCGCTCGTCGATCTGCGCCTCGTGCGAGCCTTCCCGCAAGGTCTCGACCGGAATCTTCATGTGCCAAAGCCCGGTGTCGGCGTGCGGCCCGGTCGGGTCCTGATAGGCTGTCGTCGTGTAGATCACGGGAATGTTCTTCTCGCGCGCGGCGGCCAGCAGCTGCTGGTTGGTGGGGATGATCACCTCCATGTTGTCGCACGTGAAGTTATGGCCGGGCCGGGTCCACGCGTTCGCAAGATCGATGATCAGGAGTGCCGGCCTGGTTCCAAACCCGATGCGGCGCTGGAACCCCCGCGTCTGGTAAATCTCGGAATCGGCGGCGAAGATCGTCTCGAGCGCGCGCCTGACTTCCTCGTCGCGTGAAAGCTCCGCCGTCATCCTGAATCCTCCTGCCGTGGCTGGGTGCCGAGTGTAGCCGCCGTACTGGCGGGCCGCCAGACGTGCTCGGTGCAGCAGCGGCGAGAAGTCCGGGAATAACGTAGTTGACCCTGGCGGTGTGCGGCGCCTAAATGAGGTGCGGACGCGGCACGCACCCTGGGGCCGGGTGGCAGAGTGGCTATGCAGCGGACTGCAAATCCGTGTACGCCGGTTCGATTCCGGCCTCGGCCTCCAGCTTCACCAAGAACAGACGCACTCACATTTTGCGACGCCGAAGACATACAGGCGGCGATCTCGTCCGAATCTGATACGGCGTTTTCGTGCCTCGTGGTAAAACCGGGCAAGCACGTTCAACGGGGGTAGCCGGCATGAGGCGCTCGCACATCGGTTTGGGGATGCTTGGCGTCTTCCTTTTGGCTCTGACGGGGGCCGCTTGTGAGAACGCGAAGACGGATATTCCGCCGGATACTTACGATCCCCGTTGGCGCGGTGCAGAGCAAGCTGGAGGCAGCATATTCGGCTCCGGTGGAGTCACGCTTTTCGGCGACGAGGATGACGCGCCGGTCAGCGGCATTGGCGTCAATGCCTTCCTCTGGCGCGCGACCCTCGACACCATCTCCTTCATGCCGCTGCTCTCGGCCGATCCCTTTGGCGGCGTGATCATTACCGATTGGTACGCTCCGGCGGAGAGCCCCGACGAGCGCTTCAAGATGACGGTCTATATCCTGGGTCGGACGTTGCGCGCGGATGGCGTGCAGGTCTCCGTGTTTCGCCAGGAACGTGGCGAAGGCGGCCTCTGGGAGGACCGCCCCACCAGCGCGGACACCGCCGTCAGTCTCGAAGACAGAATCCTCGACCGCGCCCGGCAACTGCGTACCGCACAGCTCACCCGCTAGAGAGTGCAACCCCCGGCGCTCGGCCGCGCTGTGCGGCTGCGCCGGCCCGCCCGTCATGCTATAGGGACGCCGCTCTCCGGCACCGGCCGGAATGAGGGAGCGAGCGTTGCCAATGAGTGAGCGTTACGACGCGCAGGCGGTCGAGGCCAAGTGGCAGGCCGCCTGGGAGGACGCGGGCCTGTTCCGGGCCGAGCGCAGCGACGGGCGCCCCACCTACTACGTGCTCGAGATGTTCCCGTACCCTTCGGGCCGCATCCACATGGGCCACGTGCGGAACTACACGATGGGTGACGTAGTCGCGCGCTACAAGCGGGCGAGGGGCTTCGACGTTCTCCATCCCATGGGATGGGACGCCTTCGGCCTGCCGGCGGAGAACGCCGCCTTCGAGCGCGGCGTCCATCCTGCCGAGTGGACCTACTCCAACATCGCGACCATGCGCGGGCAACTGCGGATGATGGGGCTTTCGATCGATTGGGAGCGCGAGTTCGCGACCTGCCACCCCGGCTACTACGAACACCAACAGGCGCTGTTCCTCGACTTCTTCGAGGTCGGGCTGGTCGAACGCAAGGAGGCCTGGGTCAACTGGGACCCGGTCGACGGCACGGTGCTGGCCAACGAGCAGGTCGTGGACGGGCGCGGCTGGCGCTCGGGCGCGGTGGTGGAGAAGCGCAGGCTCGCGCAATGGTTCTTTCGCATCACCCACTTCGCCGACGAGCTGCTGGAGGCGTTGGAGGCGTTGCCGCGCTGGCCCGAAAAGGTGCGGCTCATGCAGCGCAACTGGATCGGGCGCTCCGCGGGCGCCCGCATCCTCTTTCCCGTTGAAGGCCGTGACGAGGCACTGGAGGTCTTCACGACTCGCCCCGATACGCTGTTCGGCGCTTCGTTTTGCGCGCTTTCGCCGAACCACCCGCTGGCAACAGCGCTCGCCGGGTCCGATTCCGCGCTCGCTGCCTTCATCGCCGAGTGCAACATGGCCGGCGTTGGCGAGCGCGATATCGAGGCGGCAGGCAAGCGCGGCTTCGACACCGGCGTCAAGGTTCGCCATCCCTTCGACGCCGAGCGGACGCTGCCGCTCTTCGTCGCCAACTTCGTGCTCATGGATTACGGCACCGGCGCGATCTTCGGCTGTCCAGCCCACGACCAGCGCGACCTCGATTTCGCCCGCGCCCAGGGCCTGCCGGTCATCCCGGTCGTGTGCCCGCCGGGAGAGGATGCGGATGCGGTCGAGATCGGCGACGAGGCCTATGTCGGCGATGGCACGGCGATCAACTCAGACTTCCTCGACGGGCTCTCGGTGGCAGACGCCAAGGCGCGCGCGGTCGCAGAGCTTGCGGAACGCGGCGCAGGTGGTGACGCCGTCAGCTATCGGCTCCGCGATTGGGGCATCTCGCGGCAGCGCTACTGGGGCTGCCCGATCCCCGTGGTCCATTGCTCGTCATGCGGCGAGGTGCCGGTGCCGCGCGAGGCGCTCCCGGTGCGCCTGCCGGAAGACGTCACCTTCGACACGCCGGGCAATCCCCTCGACCGCCATCCCACGTGGAAGCACACCACGTGCCCGCGCTGCGGCGCCGCCGCGGAGCGGGACACCGACACGATGGACACGTTCGTGGATTCCTCCTGGTACTTCGCGCGCTTCTGCGCGGCGCGCGCCGATGAGCCGCTGCCGGCCGACGAGGTCGAGCCTTGGCTGCCGGTCGATCAATACATCGGTGGAATCGAGCACGCGGTGCTGCACCTGCTCTATTCGCGCTTCTATACCAAGGCGCTCAAACGCTGCGGCCACGTGACGATCGACGAGCCCTTCGCCGGCCTCTTCACGCAAGGCATGGTGTGTCACGAGACCTACCGCGACGCCGACGGGCGCTGGTACTACCCCGACCAGGTCGAGACCCGTGCCGGCAACCTGGTCGCCAAGGAGGACGGGCGCCCCATCGCCATCGGTCGGTCCGAGGCGATGAGCAAGTCCAAGCGCAACACCGTCGATCCCGAGGCGATCATCGAGGCCTACGGTGCGGACACCGCGCGGCTCTTCATGCTCTCCGACAGCCCGCCCGAGCGCGACCTGGAGTGGACCGACACCGGCGTCAAGGGCGCCTGGCGCTACGTCGCGGCCCTCTGGCGCCTGGTCCTGTCGCCTCCCGTCGCTCTGCCGCCTCGAGAGGCGCCAACGCCGGATCATGGTGCGCTGTCCGCCCCGCTGCTCGGGCTGCGCCGGACCATTCATAAGACCATCGCCGGCGTGACAGAGGATCTGGAGCGATTTCGCTTCAACCGGGCGGTGGCGCGGGTGCGGGAGCTGACCAACGCGCTCTCCGCCATCGAAGACGCGCCCGGCGCGGGCCACGTGATGCGGGAGGGCCTGGAGACGGCCATACGCCTGCTCGGCCCCTTGGTGCCGCATCTTGCCGAAGAGGCGTGGCGCCGCCTCGGTCACGACGGCTGGCTCGCACGCGAGCCGTGGCCGGAGCCCGACCCCGCCCTGCTTGCCGACGACGTCGTGGTCATCGCGGTGCAGGTGGACGGCAGGAAGCGCGCAACCATTTCGCTTCCGGCGGATCACGACAAAGCGGAGGCGGAAAGCGCGGCAATGGCGGACGGCGGCGTGCGCCGGGCCCTTGCCGGCCGGGAGGTGCGCAAGGTGATCGTCGTGCCCGGGCGGATCGTGAATGTCGTCACCTGATCGGCTGCTCCGCCGGCGCGCTACACGGTTCTGGCGCAGAACAACCCCCGTCCTCGCCCTCGTTCTTTCCCTCGTCCTGCTCGGCGCCTGCTCCGTGGAGCCGCTCTATGGCTCCCGCGCAAGCAAGGCGCGTGGCGGCGGAGTGGCAGCGATCGAGATTGCGCCGATCAAGGACCGGGTCGGCCACATCGTTCGTAACCATCTGATCGACAGCCTTACGCCGAAGGGACAGCCGGCGCATCCCGATTATCGCCTGACCCTTTCGGTCGAGCAGGAAAAGATTCCGCTGCTGATCCAGCTTGACGACCACGCGACCCGGTTCAATCTCACGCTCCGTGCCCGGTTTTCGCTAGCCGATAGGGATGGAACGGTAAGGTATCGCGACACGGCGCAGGCGACGGGCAGTTTCAACGTGGTCGAGTCAGGGTTCGCCACCGTGACTGCGGAGCGGGACGCGGCGGAAGAAGCGGCGCGAGTGCTAAGCGAGGAAATCCTGACGCTGATTCTCCTCTATCTCCGTCGATGAGGCGCCTGGCATCGCACACGCCGGAGGCTGACGCCCCATGAAAGTCCCACCGGCGCGCGCCGACCGCTTCTGCGCCGCGCCGGAGGCGGGCATCCGGCTGGTCCTGATCTATGGTTCCAACGAAGGCTTGGTGCGGGCCCGCGCCGAAGCGTGCGTGCGGGCCGTCGCGGAGGATCCCAACGACCCCTTTCGCGTCACCACCCTGGACCCGGCGCTGCTGCGTGACGAGCCGGGTCGGCTTGCCGATGAAGCGGCGGGGCTCTCGCTTATCGGCGGCCGACGCGCCGTCCGCCTGCGTGGAGCGACCGAGGCGGTGGTCCCTGCAGTCCGCTCGTGCCTGGCGCTTCCATCAACAGAAAGTCTGGTGATCGCCGAGGCCGGCCCGCTGACGCCGCGCTCGGGGCTCCGGCGCCTGTGCGAGCAAGAAGCGAGCCTCGCCGCCATCGCCTGCTACGACGAAAGCGCCAAGGGCGCCGCGGCATTGATTGAAGCCCTCTGCGCAAAGCGGAACATCACGGTGGCGCCCGAGACTGCCGCGTGGCTTGCCGAGCGTTTGGGCAGCGACCGCCGCCAGATCGAGAGCGGGGTCGAAAAGCTCGCGGTCTACCTTGGCGATGCCGAAGCCGAGGGCGGCGTGCTTACGATCGAGGCGGCGGAGGCCTGCGTCGGCGATGCGGCCGAGGCGTCCGCCGACGCGGTCGCGCGTCTGGCCCTATCCGGCAACCGTGAGGGGCTCGACCGGGCGATGTCGCGGGCGCTCTACGGCGGCGTGCAGCCGATTACCATCCTCCGCGCCGCGGCCCGGCGTCTCGCGCGACTTCATCTCGCGGCTGGAGCCGTCGAAGGGGGCGCCAGCCAGGGGGAGGCGATGGGCGGCCTAAGGCCGCCGGTCTACGCGAGAGAACGGACCGCTTTCGCTCAAGAGATGACGCGTTGGCCGAGCGCTCGCGCCGCCCGCGCGCTGGGCCTGCTGACCCGCGCCGAGCGCGACTGCAAGGTCTCTGGCGGCACGCCTGAGGCGATCTGCTGGCAGACACTGCTGCGGGTCGCGCGCGCGGCCCAGAGGCGGGATGCTTGAGCGGAACTGTCTCGAGTCAGGCCGCGATGCCCGCCAGCGTGCAGATGCGTCGCCACTCCGCCGGAGTCACGGGGCTCACCGAGAGCCGTGATTGACGCACGAGCTGCATGTCCTGGAGCGCGGGGTCTTTCTTGATCTGCTTCAGCGAGACCGCCTGGCTCACCGGGACCACGGCCTTGACATCGACCATACCGAAGCGCCCGGAGGAGTCGGTGGGATCGGGATAGTGCTCCTTGACGACCTCGACGACGCCGACGATCTCCTTCGCGTTGACCGAGTGGTAGAAGAAGCAGCGGTCGCCCTGCTTCATGGCCTTCATGTTGTTGTTCGCCTGATGGTTGCGCACGCCATCCCATTCGGTGACGACATCGCGCACCTGGTCGTCCCACGACCAGGATCCGGGTTCCGATTTCAAGAGCCAATAGGCCATTCTGCGCCCCTCCAAACGACCGCTTCGCCGTGAGCCAAGTGTAGCCATCAGGCACCTTGCCGTCAGCCGTCGCACCCTCTGCCCACAGGTCGCCGTCTTGATGTCGGCGTACGATGCCCCCACACTATGCTAATTGCTAGACAACGAGTCTGTCGGGTGGTGCCTTGAGCGGTGCCAGCGGCGGCGGGTGGACGCGGGGCAATGTCGTTCTTCGATATGGGCGGCTACGCTGCCTATGTGTGGCCGGCCTTCGGCGCCGCGGCCGTCATCATGGTCGCGCTCCTCGTGCTGAGCATTCGCACCATGCGCGCACGGGAGGCGGCGCTCCGAGCCCTCGAGGCCACTGCCCGCCGGCAACGTGCCGCCGAGGGGGACGACGACCGTGACGGGGAGCAGAACGCCCCGGCATGAAGCGCAAGCACTGGCGGTTGGTCTTTGTCGGCGGGGGGCTCGGCGCACTCGGCCTCGCAGCGGGTTTGGTGCTCACTGCGCTCGACGACACGCTCGTCTTCTTCCATGACCCGAGTACGATCAAGGAGCGGCAGTTTTCGCCTGAGCAGCGGCTTCGCGTGGGCGGTCTGGTGGAGGAAGAGAGCGTGGTGAGGGGTGACGATGGGCTCACGGTGCGCTTCACCATCACCGACCTTGCTCATACCGTGCCCGTGACCTATCGCGGTATTCTGCCCGACCTGTTCCGTGAGGGGCAGGGGGTGGTGGCCGAAGGCTATCTGAAGGGCGGCGTATTCGAGGCGGACGAGGTGCTCGCCAAGCACGACGAGAACTACATGCCCCGCGAAGTGGCGGATGCGCTGAAGAAGTCCGGCAACTGGAAGGGCGAGGGCGCCGAATGATCCCCGAGATCGGCCATTTCGCCCTGATCCTCGCGCTGGCGATGGCGCTGGTGCAGACCGCCGCCGCGCCACTCGGCGCACGGCTTCGCGATGGCAGTTTGATGGCGCTGGCGCGGCCGGCGGCGGTGGCGCAGTTCGCCTTCATCTCTGCAGCGCTAGCCTGTCTGATGCAGGCCTTCGTGGTCTCCGACTTCTCGGTGGTGACGGTCGCCGACAACTCCCACTCGGCCAAGCCGTTGCTCTACAAGTTCACCGGCACCTGGGGCAATCACGAAGGCTCGATGCTGCTCTGGGTGTGGATTCTCGCGGTCTATGGTGCCGCCGTGGCGGTCTTCGGGCGCAACCTGCCGCCGTCGTTCCGCTCCTGGGTGCTGGCCGTGCAGGCGTTGATCGGGCTCGGATTCCTGGTCTTCGTGCTCGCCACGTCCAACCCCTTCCTGAGGCTCGATCCGGCGCCGTTCGACGGGCGCGACCTCAACCCGCTGCTGCAGGATCCAGGTCTCGCCTTTCATCCGCCGCTGCTCTACCTCGGCTATGTCGGGCTCTCGACCGCGTTCGCCTTCGCCGTGGCGGCTCTGATCGAAGGGCGCGTGAATGCGGCCTGGGCGCGCTGGGTCCGGCCGTGGACGCTGCTCTCATGGTGCGCGCTGACCGCCGGCATCGCGTTGGGTTCCTGGTGGGCCTACTACGAGCTCGGCTGGGGCGGGTACTGGTTCTGGGACCCGGTGGAGAACGCCTCCTTCATGCCCTGGTTGATGGCGACCGCGCTGCTGCACTCGTCAATCGTGGCGGAGAAGCGGGACAGCCTGAAGAGCTGGACCGTTCTGCTGGCGATTCTCGGTTTCTCGCTCAGCCTCTTGGGCACCTTCCTGGTGCGCTCCGGCGTCCTGACTTCGGTGCACAGCTTCGCCTCCGACCCGGCGCGCGGGGTCTACATCCTCGTGTTCCTGGTGATCGTGGTCGGCGGCTCGCTCATGCTCTACGCCTGGCGCGCACCGGGCATGCGGGCCGGCGGCTCGTTCCGCCCGCTCTCACGCGAA
>JAPOPO010000008.1 GCA_026712885.1 Rhodospirillales bacterium
AGGCCGGTGACGGTGGCGGCGTGGACGATGCGGTTGCGCAATTGTTGGGCGCCGACGGTGATCGGGCTGAACAGGGTGTCGAAGGCCATGGCGGGGTCCGTGCTGAAGGGTGCGGGCGGCGCAGTCTAAGGCAGACCTCGCGTCTATGCAGGGGGGAGCATGGCGGACGAGCATGATTTCGTCGTGATCGGCGGCGGCACCGCCGGTTGCGTGCTGGCCAACCGGCTCTCGGCCGAGCCTGAGACCAGCGTCGCGCTGCTGGAGGCGGGCGGCGAGGCGCGCCATCCCTTCATCCACATCCCGCTGATGGCGGGGCTGGTCTACTTCATGCGCTCGATCAACTGGAGCTACGAGACCGAGCCGGAGCCCCATCTCGACGGGCGCCGCATCCCCTGGCCGCGCGGCAAGGTGCTGGGCGGCACGTCTGCCATCAACGGCATGATGTACATGCGTGGCAACCGCCGGGACTACGACGGCTGGCGTCAGCTCGGCCTGGATGGCTGGGACTACGAAAGCGTGCTGCCCTACTTCAAGCGGGCCGAGGGGCACGGCTCCCGCCGCGACGCCTATCACGGCAGCGACGGACCGCTCCGCGTGAACCGCGCCCAATCGGAAAACCCGCTCTACGGCGTCTTCCTCGAGGCCTGCGAGGCGTATGGCCTGCCGCGCAACGACGACTTCAACGGCGCGGTGCAGGAAGGCGTCGGCCGGCAGGACTTCTGCGTCGACCGGGGGCGGCGGGTGAACACCGGCCATGCCTTCATCCTGCCGGTGCGCGAGCGGAGCAATCTGCGCGTCGTGCTCCGCGCCCATGTCGAGCGGCTGCTCTTCGAAGACAGGCGCTGCGTCGGCGTCGCCTACCGGCAAGGCGGGCAGCGGCGCGAGATTCGCGCGAGGCGCGAAGTGATCCTCTCAGCCGGCACGATCAACTCGCCCCAGCTCTTGCAGCTCTCCGGCATTGGTGCGCCGGAGCATCTCAAGTCACTTGGCATCGAGGTCGTGGCGGAAAGCCCCGATGTCGGGCAAAACCTGCAGGATCATGCGGGCGTCTACGTGCAAGTTGCCTGCACCCAGCCGGTGGCGCTCTACGGCCTGCTGCGGCCCGACCGCGCGGCGCTCGCCTGCCTCCGCGCCTACCTCTTCGGCACCGGCCCCGGCACCTCGATCGCGCTGGAGGCCGGCGGCTTCGCGCGCAGCCGCGAGGGGCTCGACGCCCCCGATCTGCAGGTGACCTTCATCCCCGGCCTCACCCTCGACGTGACCCGCAAGAAGCAGGGCCGGCACGGCTTTCTCACCCACTGCTACCAGCTCCGGCCCGAGAGCCGCGGGGAGGTTCGAATCGCCGCAGCCGATTCATCCCGGCCACCGGCGATCCACGCCAACACGCTGAGCGCCGAGACCGACCGCCGGGTGATGCGCGACGCGGTCCGCTTCGCACGGCGAATCATGGCCCAGACGCCGTTCGACCCCTACCGCGGCCACGAGATTGCGCCCGGCGAGCGCGCGCAATCGGACGACGAGATCGACGCCTGGATCAGGGCCAACCTCACCACTGTCTGGCACCCGGTCGGCACCTGCCGCATGGGGCGGGACGAGCGCGCCGTGGTGGACGCAGAGCTGCGCTTGCGCGGCGCGGAGGGGCTGAGAGTCGTCGACGCCTCGGTCATGCCGCTCATCACCAGCAGCAACACCGCAGCGCCCACCATCATGATCGCAGAGAAGGCGGCCGACATGATCCTGGGCAAGCCGCCGCTCCCCGCCGAAGCG
>JAPOPO010000240.1 GCA_026712885.1 Rhodospirillales bacterium
CAGGGACCACGGCCGGCGCCGCGACCGCCACCGGGCGCGGACAAGTCAGGCAAGCCAGTTGACCCTGAGCCAGGCCCGTGCAAACAAGCTCACCCTGGACTGGACCGAATACCGTCCGCCGGCGCCGCGGGACGCAGGGCCGCACAGGTTCGACGACTATCCGCTGAGCGAACTGGTGGACTACATCGACTGGATGCCCTTTTTCAACGCCTGGGAATTTCGCGGCCGCTTCCCGCAGATACTGGACGATCCCACCGTGGGCGAGGCCTGCCGTTCTCTCTACGACGATGCCCGCCGGCTGTTGACGCGGCTGATCGACGAGCGGTGGCTGCGTGCGTCGGCCGTGACCGGATTGTTCCCGGCCAACGCCAGGGGCGACGATATCGAGGTTTATGCTGACGAGTCGCGGCAACAGGTCCTGGCCCGCCTCCATCACCTGCGCCAGCAGCGGCGCAAGCGCGCGGACCTGCACAATGACTGCCTTGCCGACTTCGTGGCGCAGCGCGACACCGGGGTCGCCGACTACGTCGGGGCCTTCGCGGTCACGGCGGGCATCGGCCTGGACGAATGCGTGGCGCGCTTCGAGGCGGCCCACGACGACTACAGCGCGATCGTGCTCAAGGCCCTGGCGGACCGCCTGGCCGAGGCTTTCGCCGAACGGCTGCACCAGCGCGTGCGAACCGAATACTGGGGTTATGCGCCTGAAGAGCAGCTCGATAACGCGCGGCTCATCGCCGAAGCCTACTGCGGAATCCGGCCGGCACCGGGTTATCCGGCCTGTCCGGACCACACCGAGAAGCAGACGCTCTGGGACCTGCTGGATGTCGAGCGCAACACGGGGATCGAGCTCACCGAGACCTACGCCATGCTGCCCACGGCAGCGGTCAGCGGCTGGTATTTCTCCCACCCCGCGGCGAGCTACTTCGCGGTGGGCAAGCTGGGCCGCGAACAGGTTGGGGGTTAGGCGCCCCGCAAGGGTTGGTCGGTGGAGCAGGCGGAGCGCTGGCTGTCGCCAAACCTCGGCTACGAATCTTCGCGGTGAAATGCATGAAGCGCGCGCGGTCAGGCGAGTTCGCCGATACTGACGCGGTCGAGGCCGGCTGAGTCCCGGTGGGTTTCGATCGCCCGGAAGCCGCATTCGTCAAGAAGTTCGCGCACCGGTTGAGCCTGGTCGAATCCGTGTTCCAGCAACAACGTTCCGCGCGGGGTCAGCACGCGGGGTGCGCCGGCAATCACCGCGCGCAAGCTGTCGAGACCTTCGGCGCCGCCGTCCAGCGCCTCGAGCGGCTCGTGGCGCAGATCGGGTGAGGTCAGGGCAGGGTCGTCCCGGCGCACGTAGGGGGGGTTGCTGACCACGAACTGGAAACGACCGCCTGCGATGCCGGCGTACCAGTCGGAACGGACCCAGTGAATGTCCAGCCCAAACCGCGCGCCGTTGCGGGCTGCGAGCTCGAGTGCTGCGCCGCTACGGTCCACGCCCACCACCTGGCAATCGGGCCGACGATACTTGATTGCAACCGCCACGGCGCCGCAACCGGCGCCCGCGTCCAAAACCCTGGCGCCCGCACCGGGCGCCAGCCGCTCCAGCACCTTGTCCACCAACAGCTCGGTTTCCGGCCGAGGCACCAGCGTGGCGGGCGA
>JAPOPO010000007.1 GCA_026712885.1 Rhodospirillales bacterium
CTGCACCTACTACCGCGCGATGGAGCGCCTGGCCGAGACCCTGATGCGCATCTTCGCGCTGGCGCTCGACATGCCCGAGACATTCTTCGCGGACAAGATCGACCGCCACATCACCGCCATGCGCCTCAACCACTATGCCGAAGCGAGCCGCCCTCCCCTGCCGGGCCAGCTGCGCGCGGGCGCGCATACCGACTACGGCAGCCTCACGATTCTGCTCGCGACCGATGCCGCCGGCGGCCTTCAGGTGCGCAGCGGCGACGGGACCTGGTGCGATGTAGCGCCCGTGCCCGGCACCTTCATCGTTAATCTCGGCGACCTCATGGCGCAGTGGACCAACGACCGCTGGGTCTCGACGCTACACCGGGTGGTCAACCCGCCGGCGGCGCGACGCGCGGGCAGCCGGCGCGCCTCCATCGCATTCTTCCACCAGCCCAACCACGACGCCCTGATCGAGTGCCTGCCCACCTGCCGGCACCCCGACGATCCAGCCCGCTACGCGCCGACGACCTCGGGCGCGCACCTGCTGGCCAAGACCGCCAAGGAGACCGGAGCGGCCGCGCGCTGAGCACCCGATGCCGCGTCCACGCCGTGACCGCGGCGAGCAAAGTGAGACTTTGCGAGACTGAGTGAGACTCGGAGAGATTCGGGGCTAGTTCAAGGAGGGTGCGAATGCCAGGAACGCCGCCATCGTCAGGGCCAACAGTATCCAGAGCGCCCATCCCACGACCGCTGCCGCGGCGCGAATCCCGTCGGCAACGCTTGGCGTGGCCCGTTGCGCGCGACCGGCTGGTGCGCGGACCGCGAGCTCGGTCCCGGAGCGCTGCACGGGCACAGGCTCTGCGGTCTCTGACTGCGCTGCATCGATTGGACCGGTTGACTGTCTGCTCGAGGCGTGAGCGGCCATGATCCGAAGTCCTCGCGTTTCCCTCCGAGACCGGTTCGAAGGGCATCTCTTGAGGACTCACGTAATCGGCATAGCCATTACGACAAATATCGAATGATCATCGTTCCCATTAGAATCTCATATGAGGCACCGATCACCAGGCGAAGCCGGTCGTCCGATCACGGGCGGCGACCCGACGGAACGCAGATCGCTTCTCGCGGCTGGTAAAGTCCGGGGCGGCACACTAGATCGGGGGACAGGAGCGGCATGAAGACGATGCGAACGCTTGGCGTGCGACGGAGCCGATCGAGGATGGACCGGATGGACCGGTTATGACGTCCGAACGCGGCCCCTGGAGCCGCCTCCGCCGGGAGGCGGGATGGCACCGGCAGGGGCCGTCGCCCCAACCTCCGCAGCCGCCGCGAAAGCCCGCGCCCGGCAGGCCCCTCCGCCGGCTGCGCCACGCCGCCATCTGGCTCGCCCTCGCCGGCATCCTGGCGATCGGCTACAGCTATCGCTTCGAACTCACGGACCTCGTGAACCGGCTGGGCGGGGAGATCGTCCCCTACGCGGCGGTGACCACCGAGGAGGGCGCCGTCCGCGTCCGCGCCCACCGCGACGGCCACTTCTACATCGACTCCCGCGTCAACGGCGCCGACGTCAGATTCCTGATCGATACCGGCGCGACCATCGTGGCGCTTAGCCCGGAAGACGCCGAGCGCATCGGCTTCGACCCGGCGCAGCTGAACTTCTCCCAGCGCCTGCACACCGCCGGCGGCATCGTGCGCGCCGCGCCCGTCGTGATTCGCTCGCTCGAGCTCGGCGACATCCGCCTGAGCAACGTGCGGGCCGTGGTCAATGGCGAGCGCCTGCCCCACTCGCTGCTCGGTATCAGCGCGCTGGAACGCTTGAGCGGCTACGAGGTCCGCGACGGCACCCTCACGCTCAGGCCCTAACCCGCCCTCTATTCCCCCCACACCTCTCCGAGGAAGCGCAGCCAGTTCTCGCCCATGACCTTGCGGATGCGGCCCTCGGTCCAGCCGGCGCGCTCCATGGCAGCCGTGAGGTTGGGGAGCTGCCCGATGGTCTCCACGCCCTTCGGGTTGGACATCGGGGTGAACTTGACGAGCGAGCGGCCGTCGCCCTTGTCGTTGGTGATCCAGTCAAAGAACTCCTGGCCGTAGCCCTGGGTGAAGTCGGTGCCGAAGGCGACCGAGTCCTCGCCCGCGACCGAGATCACGTGCTCCATCGCGCCGGCGTAGTCGTCCACCGTCGCGTTCTCGCCGCCACTGAGAAACGCCGGGAACATGGTGACCCCGATCATGCCGCCCTCTTCGGCGATGAAGCGAAGCTCCCCGTCGCCCTTGTTGCGCGGATGCGGCTTGAGGGCCGACGGCAGGCAGTGGGTGTAGGCGACCGGCTTCGAGGATTCGCGAATCGTCTCCTCGGAGGTGCGGGAGCCCACGTGGCTCAAGTCGATCAGCATCCCCACCCGGTTCATCTCGGCCACCAGCTCGCGGCCCCAGTCGCTGAGCCCCGAGTCGCGGCTCTCGTAGCAGCCGGAGCCCGCCAGGTTCTGCGTGTTGTAGGTGAGTTGGGCGATACCGACGCCCACGTCCTTGAAGAGCTGAACCGCGCCCAGCTTGTCCTCGAAGGCCGAGGTATTCTGGAAGCCGAGGATGATCGCCGTGCGGCCTTCCTCCTTGGCCCGGCGAATGTCCGCCGCAGTGCGTGCCTTGACGATCAGGTCCTCGTGGTCGCAGAACCAGCCGTTCCAGCGGGAGACGTTGGCCATGGTCTCGGCGAAGCCCTCCCACACGCAGCAGGTGCAATTGGCGGCGGTGAGCCCGCCCTTGCGCATGTCGCGGAAGACCTCCTCCGACCAGTTGGAGACGATCAGCCCGTCGATGACGATAAGATCCTCGTGCAGCGTACTCACGTCACGTCCCTCCCCCAGTGCGCCGCGCCCGGCGCGCGCTTCCGCCCGATAGTCCGTTGTCTCCCCCGGCTGAGGGGCTAAGATACGGTCACCCTCTGCGTGCGCGAAGGAGAGATATTATGCCCTTGCTCGACCTGCACCATGTGGCCATCAAGTCCAAGAACCTCGAAG
>JAPOPO010000006.1 GCA_026712885.1 Rhodospirillales bacterium
CACCATCGGCAACTTCGGCACCTTCAGCATCGTCAAGCGCAAGGGGCGCAAGGGCCGCAACCCGCAGACCGGCGAGGCGATCCGCATCCGGGCCTCCAAGGCCCTCCGCTTCCGCGCCTCCGCCCAGCTTCGGAGAGCTGCCGGGGCGAAGTGATCGTCGCGTAGCCGTCAGGTGCGCTTCTCTGCGGTGGCGAGATAAGTATTGCCGCCTGTTGCCCTCGGGCATCAAGCTCTTGTGTCGCATTGTTGGGATTATGTCCGCTGGGAGGTTGTTTTGCCGTGTCCAATTTGGGGTACTCCTGCCGAAGAGAAACCCAATGATGGTCGGGACGGCGCACTAGTGAGTTCACCGCGAACGGGCGGTGAGTACTTTATTTCTGGAACAGCAGTTGCGATCATAGAGAACTGCGACGATGCCACGAAGGCACGTCTTACCTCAAAGTTGGTGGAAGAACGGCATCTCGGCAATCTATGTCCTGAAGTCACCGCTACTGCGATCTCAGAAGCGAAACTAAGGCGTAGCATGTCGATCGACAAACGTGTCGACGGGGTGCTTCTTTATTTTGAATCAAAGTCGGAACACCTAGGGTCATCGATCCAGTATCGCGAATTTTTCCAAATTTATGACCATATTAATTTGGATGACTTGGAGGTAACCTATTTCCAACTTCTTGCCCATTCGGAGTGTGTTGGCACTTGCGACTTGGAATTCCTTTTGCACTATCTTATGAAAGCCGAAATGGTCTCCTGTGATGTTATCGATGCTAGAATCAAGACGTGTACTCTGTCTGTGAAGGGGTACGCTAGATTAGATGCTTTAAGGCATGTCTCTACTTCGTCTTCGCGGGCATTCGTCGCGATGTGGTTTGATGCGTCCATGGCCGAGGCGTGGGAGCATGGATTCAAGCCGGCAGTTGAAGAAGCAGGGTATGAGCCGGTGCGCATCGACAAAATGGAGCACATAAACAAAATTGACGACGAGATCATTGCAGAAATTCGCAAAGCCCGATTCCTAGTGGCGGACTTTACACATGGCAAGAACGGCGCGCGCGGAGGTGTATATTACGAGGCAGGGTTCGCGCGTGGACTGGGTATCCCTGTTATTTCTACGTGCCGACAAAATGCGATCACGAAGGTTCACTTTGACACTCGCCAATACAATCATATATTGTGGGATCAAGTGAGCGAATTGCGAGATAACTTACGAAAACGCATTGAGGCCGTGATTGGCGAAGGGCCAATGCGGAACAAATGAGAAAATCAAATTGTTTGCAGGCTTGAAAAATAGGTTTAGATGTTACACTCGTCGAAGATATAGTAACTTATCCAGGAAATGTTGTTGAGGAAATGCGCTTAAGTGGTTCGTAAGAATAACTTGATTACTGCTACGTTATACCCAGTTCCAAGTTGAGTGCGTCGCTCCCTACAGGCTCCAAACACCCTTCATCATCATTCGCCGGCTTGTTCACCAGTGTGCTCACCGGGTGAAACGCCATGGCCTCGGCAGGGTAGGGGGCGAGGGGGATTGCTTCGCCTGCGAGCCAGGGGGCGTACGCGTCTGGCGGCAGGATCACGGGCATGCGGGGGTGGATCGGGGCGAGCGCCGGGTTGGCCTCGGTGGTGAGGATGGTGCAGGTCTCCAGCACGTCGCCCGGGTCCAGTTCGGATAGCGAGCCGGTGAGGGCGAGGCCATCGGGCACCCGCCAGCTCTCCCACAGCCCGGCGAAGACGAAGCCGGCGCCGTCCTTCAGCCCGATCAGGTAGGGCTGCTTGGCCTTGCCCTCGTGCTTCCACTCGTAGAAGCCGTCGGCCGGGATCAGGCAGCGGCGCGCCTTGAAGGCGGCGCGGAACGAGGGTTTTTGGTGCGCGGTCTCGGAGCGCGCGTTGATCATCTTGTAGCCGATGTTCGGCTCCTTGGCCCACGCGGGGACCAGCCCCCAGCGCAGCATGGAGAGGCGGCGGCCGCCCTCGCTCACGCGCACCGCCGCGATGCTCTGCCCCGGCGCCACGTTGTAGCGCGGCCGCAGGTTCTGCGGTGTGCCGATCAGGCCGAGGAGCTCGTGAAGCTCGCGCCAGGAGAGGCGCTGGGTGAAGCGTCCGCACATGGTCGTCGGGCGGCGGGTCGGCGCGCCGCCTACCAGGCGGTCCAGCCGTGGTCGATCGAGAGGTGGGCGCCGTGCACGGCGTCGGCCTCCGACGAGACCAGATAGGCCACGGCGCCGGAGACGTCGTCGGCGTTCATCCAGTAGCGGCCGACCGGCGAGAGGGCGTTCTTACTCTCGACCACACCGGGCTTGGCGCGGATGGCGGCGTTCATGTCGGTCTCCGTCGCGCCGGGGGCGACCGCGTTGACGTTGATCCCGTGCGGCGCGAGCTCCATGCAGAGCGCCTTGGTCAGGATCATCTGGCCGCCCTTGGACGCGCAGTAGGCGCTGCCGCCCTGCCCGCCGACGAGGCCGAGGGTCGAGGCGACGTTGACGATCTTGCCGGCGCCCTTTGCCTTCATCACCGGCGCCACCGCCTTGACCATGAAGAAGCTGCCCTTGAGATTGATGTCGATCTGGGCGTCCCAGAGCTCCTCGGTGGTCTCCTCCATGGGGAGCGGGTAGTAAACGCCGGCATTGTTGATGAGGATGTCGATGGTGCCGAAGGCGTCGGCCACCTCCGCCGCCAGCCGCTCGCAGTCCGCCACCCGCGAGACATCCGCCTGAAACGGCGCGGCGTGGCCGCCGGCGTCCACGATCTCCTGCACCACGGCCTCCGCCTTCGCGCGCGCGGTGTGCGCGACCACCGCGACGTGGGCGCCATCCGCCGCCAGCCGGCGCGCGATGCAGGCGCCGATCCCGCGCGAGCCGCCGGTGACGATCGCCACCTTGCCCTCCAGCCTCATGCCCTGCCTCCGGTCGTTCGAGGCTGGCACGATAGCATGTGAAGCAGGCTCCTTTCCCCGTGTGGCGCGTCCCCCTCGCGACCAAACTCATGTGACGGAGAGATTGAGGGCGTTCGTCGTGCCGGCTCCGGGCTCATTGGCGACCGAAGATGCTCAGCCGTCGAAAACAGACCTGCGCGGGGCATACCGCGGCCCGGCTCTTCAGGCGCCGCGCTCGTCCGCACCCAACAGGTTTCGAGGCACCTCGCCATCCAGCCATCGGCGCACGTTGCGAGCGCCCTGGCGTACCGCTTCGACCTGCGCGCCGGGCACACTGGCGGAATTGTGCGGCGCGGCGATCACATTGGGCAGGTCCAGGAACGGGTGGGCGATGCGGAACTCGCCGTGCCTCACCGGTTCGATCCACCAAGATTCCAGGCAGGCAAAGAACCGTTCGTTGTCGACCAGATGGCGGTAGAGCGCGTCCTCGTCGACGATTTCGCCGCGCGCGACATTGACCAGGATCGCGTCGTCCTTCATCCAGCCGAGTTCGCGAGCGCCGATCAGTCCAGCCGTCGTCCCGGTCAGGGACAGCGAGATGACGGCGACATCGGCGCGGCGGAGCACAGTCTCCAGCGCCGCCAGGGTGCCAACGAACGACACCTCTTCGTCGGTCTCGCCGCTGCGGTTGATGGCGTGGATCTCGGCGCCCAGCGTGCGGAACAGCCGGGCCGCGGCACGCCCGACGCCGCCGAAGCCGAGGATCGCGCAAGCCGCCCCCTCGAGCGTCTTGTTGTCGACGAACTGGTTGAACCGCCCCTCGCGCATCTCCCTGTGCTCGACCGGCAGGCGCTTGGCCGCGGCCAACGTGATGGCCAGCACGAACTCCGCCATCTGGCCGGCGTAGGCGCCCGCGTTCGAGGCAATGGGCAGATCGCGCGGAAAGAGATGCAGCGGCACGTGATCGACGCCTGCGGGCAGGAGCTGCATGAAGCCGAGCGCCGTCATCGCTGCGACATCGTCGGCCGTGATCTCGATCCGGGGGTTCAGGGCGATCAGCACGCGCGCCCGCGCCCGCACGGTGTCCCACTCCGCCGGCGCGAGATCGGATCGGAAGAGCAGTTCGCAGCAGGAGCCGAGCTCTTGCCGGTAGGCGGCGCGCGCGTCCGGCGTCGGGTCGTGGGCGACGAGAACGCAGGGAAGGGTCGTGATCATCCGGCAAGGACCAACTAGCGGACGGGAGCGCCGACGATGTTTAGCAGATCGCCTGCGCCAAGGCTCGCGGTAGTCGGTGGAGCGCGCGACTCCATGCTAACGTGCCGCCGGCGAGTCATGGCGATCTGCGATCTGAGCGAGGTGGACGGTTTGTTGGCGGCAGGGGCGCGCCTGATGGGGCTCGATCTCGGGGCCAAGACCATCGGTGTCGCTGTCTCCGACGTGAGCCGCATGATCGCGACGGCGCGGACGACGCTGAGGCGGACCAAGCTCTCCCGCGATATCGAGACCCTGCGCGCGCTGATCGAGGCGGAAGGGATCGGCGGCATTGTCGTGGGGCTGCCGGTCAACATGGACGGCAGCGAAGGCCCGCGGGCGCAATCCGCCCGCGATACGGCCGCAAGGCTGGCCGAGGCGCTCGCGCTCCCGGTCGCCCTCTGGGACGAGCGCTGGTCCACCGTTGCGGCCGAGCGCGCGATGCTCGACGCCGATCTCTCGCGGCGCAAGCGCGCGCGGGTGGTCGACCAGGTGGCGGCGGCCTACATCCTGCAGGGCGCGCTCGACCGGCTGCGTACGCCGTAGCAGCAAGCCCGGGATTCCTCCCCGCACGATGGTCCGGCGCACATCGCGCAGCGGGTGCGTCAGTATCGCGTCATGCACCGCAGCCGCCCCCACTTCGGACTTGCACTTGCCCCGCTTGCCGCACTAATCCCGCCTAATCCCGGAGAATGCCGCACTAAAATTGTCGTGTCCGTCCCACGCGGTGCGTGCCTGCGCACGTGGCCGAGCGGCGCGAAGGGAAGGACTCAAGAATGACCATGGCGAGAGGCCGGGCTAACGGAACTCGCGGATCGTGCCGCGCTGCACCGCCAGGCTCGCGAGCAGGACGATCGCGAGGCCGGGCACGGTCATCAGCGGCGGCGCGGGCTTGCCCAGGGCGAGGTCGAGAAGGAGCACGATCGCCGGCAGCGCGTAGCCGTAGGCCTGCACCCGGGTCGGGCCGAGGCGCAGCGTCGTGTACTGGGTCAGAAAGAAGGAGATGAGGGTGGGCAGGACCGCGAGATAGACGACACCGCCCAGCACCACCACCTCGACCCCGGACCAGTCGGTACGCCAGAGCTTGACGTTGCTCGCCGCCAACAGCCAGAGCGCTGCCGCCACCATGGTCCAGAACGTCTGCACCAGGACCGGCTCGCCCCGGTGCAGGCGCTTGATCAGCGAGCTGTAAACCGCGTAGCCCAAACAGCCGGCCAGGAAGATCCCGTCGCCGATGTTGACCTCGAGATTGACGAGGCGGGCAGGGTCGCCCCGGAAGATCACCCAGAGCGCGCCGATCATGCCGAGGGCGAGCGCGGCCAGGCGATGGAGGCCGAGCCGCTCTCCCACCAGTACCGCGCCGAAGAGCGCGGAAAGTCCGGGCACGATGGTGAAGATCGCGCTGGTGTTGAGGCCGCTGGTGTAGCGCAGCGCCTCGAACATGCACCAGAAGAAGAAAGCCAGGGGCGCGCCCAGCGCGAGATAGCGGACGAACGACCGGGCCGGCGGCAGCGCCAGCCCTTCGCGCCAGGCCAGGATCGGCGCCATGAGGAGCGCCGCGAGGACGAAGCGGATGCACATCATCACCGCCGGGTCGAGGCCGTGGGTGATGTGCTCGCCGAGAGGAAAAGACGTGGAGATGACGACGATGATCAGGAAGGCGAGCGCGTGTGCATGCAGCTGGCCCGTGCGCACGGCATCTCCCGGCTGCTGTGCCGCTTGCGGCGTGTCCTGTCCCATGCCTCACACTACCGCCTGCATCACGGTGGGAAACAGCCCTACACCAGAGGAGCGGAGGCGTCAGGCGGTCGATCGCTCGCGCAGCGCGTCATGCATTCGCGCGCTCTCGGAGCGCGACGATCGCGCCGAGCACGACGAGGCCGTAGATGATGTTGCGCACGGCCTCGGGCAGGACCGTGCCGGAGAGCATGATGCCGAGGCCGGTGAAGAGGATCGCGCCGCCCAGGATGCCGAGATAGTGGCCGCGACCGCCGGTGATCAGCGTGCCGCCCAGCACCACCACGGCGATTGACGAGAGCAGGTAGGGGTCGCCCATGCCGTAGAACGCCTGGGCGCTGAAGCCGGCGAGGAAGACCCCGACCAGCGCGGAGCAGAAGCCGCTCAGCATGTAGGCGCCGACGATCGGGAAGCCGATCCGCACCCCGGAAAGGCGGCTGACGCGCGGGCTGTTGCCAACAGCGAAGATGCGCCGGCCCTGCGCGCTCCTGTTCAGATAGAGCGTCGCGACGACGACGAAGCCGATGAGGAACCAGCCGATCGGCGCGATGCCGCCGATGCGTCCGGTCACGAACCAGGCGAGCGCCGGCGGCGCCTTGCCGATGGGCGCGCCCGAGCTGAACAGCAGTGAAACGCCTTCCAGAATGCCGTTCATCGCAAGCGTCACGATGATCGGCGAGAGCCCGAAGAGGACGATGGTCATGCCGTTGAGGAAGCCGATGGCGATGCCGATCCCGAGTGCCGCCGGAATCACCCACGCCGCCGGCGCGTCGACCCCGTTGCAGAGAGTGGTGACGACGATCGCCGGGAAGGTCATGGTCCAGGGGACCGAGAGATCGAGCCCGCCGGTGATGATGACCGTGCCCTGGCCGAGGCCGAGAATCGCCAGGAAAGCGGTCAGGATCAGCATGGCGTTGAGGTAGGCGAGCGGCGAGAAGTCGCCGCCGAAGATGCCGAGGGTGACACCCAGAATGACGATGTAGATGAGGTAGGCCGGCACGGCGAAGCGCAGCACCGTGCGGTGCCGGTCGAGCCAGGGAACAGCGGCGGTGCCGGCGCCGCCCGCAGGCGGGGCGGGCCCGCCGAGGCGGATTGGCTCGCCCACGACTCGCAATTTGGAGGGGAGGGAGGACTCCCGCAGCGCCCGCAGCGTCGCCCGCCAGAAGCGCGTGATCTCGACCACCGGCGAGTCACGGTCGAGCGAAAAACCGAGGACAGCGATGAGCAGGATCACGCCCTCGACGATCGGCGTGTAATAGGTGCGCACGCCGAGCACGAGGAAGATGTTGACCACGACGGTGAGTGTCAGCGCGCCGAAGATCGTGCCGACGGCGCCGCCCCGGCCGCCGCCGATCAGCGTGCCGCCCAGCACCACGGCGGCGAAGATCTGCAGCAGCATCTTGGCGCCGATCAACGGGTCGCCGCCGCCCATGTTTGCGGTGATGAAGAGCCCGGCGGCGCCATAGCACAAGCCGGCGAAGGTGAAGGTGAGGAAAGGCCGGCGGCGGGCGTCACCCCCGGTGGGCTCGGCCGATACGCGC
>JAPOPO010000316.1 GCA_026712885.1 Rhodospirillales bacterium
CGTGCCCGTCAGCCCCCCCCCCCGCCTCGGCGACGGGCCTTCGGGCGGGGATGGGCGGGGTCCGCCCGCCGGCCGGGAGCCGCGCCATCACGCAGCGCAGGATCTCGCCGGCCCGCGCAGGCTCTTCCTCCTTGAGAACGTCGATCATGAGGATGGCGTAGGCGACGTCCGGCCGGACCGCCGCCATCTCTTCTTCGCTCAGGATGTCCACCCGGCCCATTTCCACGAAGCGGCCGCCCTCGGCCAGGCACGAGAGGCTCGCCTCGATGAAGCCCTCACCGGTCAGGCTGTTCAGCACCATGTCGACCCCTGCGCCGCCGGTGACCGCGAGGATGTCTCCGCCGAATGCCGTCGTGCGGCTGTCGAAGACGTGCTCCACGCCGAGCGCGCGCAGGTAGTCCCGCTTGCGCGCGCTTGCCGTCGCGAACACCTCCGCGCCGGCCGCCTGGGCGAGCTGGATCGCCGCCAGCCCCACGCCGCCGGCACCGGCGTGTATCAGAACCCGGTCACCGGCGTTAAGCCCCGAGAGCTCGAACGAGAGTGCCGCCGAGACGAACGCCGTCGGCATCGTCGCAAGCTCGGTGACCGAGAATCCCGGCGGCGCGGGCACGATCATCTTTTCCAGGGTCACCGTTTCGGAGCCGAAATTCTTGAAGGTCATTCCGACGACCCGGTCGCCCACGGCGACGCCGGAGACGCCGTCTCCTACCTCCAGCACCCGGCCGCAGAACTCCCCGCCCATGAAGTCGTCGACGAGGCCGATGGCGATGAACACGTCCCGGAAGTTGAGGCCGAAGGCCTCGATTGCGGCGCGGACCTCGCCAGGCTTCAGCGGTTCCTCCGGCTCCGGCACCACCTGAATGGCGTCGAGGGAGCCGCCCGCATCGGGCTCCAGCTTCCAGCCGGCCTCTTCGGGCAGGGCCAGCCGATCCGTGACGGCCGCAGCGCGCACCAGCCGGGCGCCCTGACGGCGGCCGAAGCGATAGGCGATGTGGGTCTCGGCGTCGGGATAGAGAAGCTCGTTCACAAGGTCGGCCGGGACCCACGCATCGGCGGGATCGAGGTCGAGCATCCGCGGCTGCAACTGAGGCGCCTCCCGCGCCGCCACCTTGCCGAAGCCCCAGAGCGTGGCGCCGGCCAGCTCGCCGCCGCGCTCACGCTCCAGCACCTGGGCGCCGCGCGTGACGAACCAGAGACCCTTCGACGGGGCGAGGTCGCTCTCTGCGAGCGCCTGGGTCAGCGCCAGCGCGCTCCCCGCCGCGTGGCGCGCATCCGTCGCCATCTCGTTCGTGGTTGCCTGCGCGCCGTGACCGTCCAGCCCGGCGAGGTGCACGACGCCGGCGAGCGGCAGGTCGTCCGGCAGGTCGTCAAGCAAGGTTTGCCAATAATCGCGCCGACGCATCTCCTCGAACGGATCGACCGCGCCGGAGCCGTTCCCCGGCGCCTCCCCGCCGGCCAGCACGACCGTCTGGTTGTGCGCCGCGAGCTCCGAGGCGAGTTCGGCCGCGAGACCGCCCCCGTCGGCGGCCAGCACCCAGACGCCGGACGCCTCCGTCACCTCCGCAGGCCCCTGCGCCACGATCACGCCGCGGTCCGGGTTGGCGATGGGGTCCGCTTCGTCGAAGCCCAGGATGGCGATGTCTTCGAACCCGGCGTCGCCCAGGGCCTGCCGCCAGACGGCGGGCGTGGCGAGGGCATGGTGCGGGCGGTAGTTGTCGGCGAAGCGCCACCAGCCGTCGAGCTGGCCGAAGGTGAGGTCTAGCCAACCCTGGCCGCGCAGGTTCTCCAGCGCCACCAGCTGGCCCGAGGGCGCGAGGAGCGCGAGGCAGTGCGCCAGCGTTTCGTTGAGGTAACGCGTCGCGTGCAGCACGTTGGACGCGATGACCAGGTCGTAGCCGTGCAGATCGAAGCCCTGCTCGATCGGGTCCTTCTCGACATCCAGCACCCGGTAGTCGATCGACGCCTCGGCGCCGCCGAAGCGTGATTCCGCCTCCGAGAAAAAGCCCGCGGAGATATCCGTGTAGACGTAGTCGTAGCACCCGTCCGGAAGCTCCGGGAGCAGGGCTGCGGTGGCCGAGCCGGTGCCGGCGCCGACCTCGAACACCCTGAGGCGGCGCCCGTCCGGCATCCCGGCCAGGAGCGCCGCAACCGCGTCCGCCAGCAGCCGGTTCGCCGCGCGCGCCACCGGC
>JAPOPO010000005.1 GCA_026712885.1 Rhodospirillales bacterium
AGACCGAGGAGAGACCGTGCCGGCAGCCGCGCGCCCGAGCCCCGTCGACGTGTTGGGCCTCGACCACGTCGTGCTCCGGGTTGCGGACATTGAGGCCTCGCTGGCGTGGTACCGGCGGGTGCTCGGCTGCACGGTCGAGCGCCGGATCGAGAGCTTCGGGCTCTACCAGCTGCGCGCGGGCGCAAACCTGATCGACCTGGTTCCCGTCGCGAGCAAGGCCGGCAAGCCCGGCGGCGGCGCGCCGGGCAAGACGCGGCGCAACATGGAGCATTTCGCCCTCAAGCTCGCAGCCTTCGACGAGAAGAAGCTCCGCCGCTATCTGAAGAGGCGCGGTGTCGAAGCGGGCGCGATTGCGCGGCGCTACGGCGCCGACGGCCACGGCCCCTCGCTCTACCTCACCGACCCGGACGGCAATACCGTGGAGCTCAAGGGGCCGCCCGACGCGGACCAGAGCGAGCGGGTTGCCGACGCCGAATATCCCGGCGCGAGGCGGCGATCCGCAGCCAGACGGAGCGCGCAGGCATGAAGGCGGTCGTCATCCACCGCCACGGCGGCCCGGAGGAGCTCGTCTACGAGGACATCGAGACGCCGACGGTCGGCCCCGAGGACGTCCTCATCAACCTTGAGACGGTGGGCCTCAACCATTTCGACCTCGACGTCTGCGACGGCATCTCCGGCTATCTCAGCCTCGACATGCCCCACATCCTGGGTGTGGAGGGCGCCGGCACGGTCGCAGAGACCGGCAGCGCGGTGACCGCCTTTCGCCCCGGCGACCGGGTCATGCCCTTCCTCACCATCACGTCCGGCCTGTGCCGGCACAAGGTGTGCAACTGCGCCCTCGGCATGGACAACATCTGCCTCGACTTCGAGAAGCTGGGCGTGACCTGCTGGGGCACCTACGCCGAGTACGTGAAGGTCTCCCATCACAACGTGCTCCGCATCCCCGACGGTGTCTCGGCGCTGGACGCAGCGGCGGGGCAGGTCGCCTTCGCCACGGCCTGGGAGCTGGTGGTGAAGAAGGCGCAGGTGCGCCAGGGCGAGGACGTGCTCATCAACGCCGCCGGCAGCGGTGTCGGCTCGGCGGCGATCCAGTGCGCGCGCGTTGCAGGCGCGCGGATCATCGCCACCGCCGGCTCCGAGGAGAAGCTCGCGCGTGCCCGTCAGCTTGGCGCCGACGAGGTCATCAACTACAACGAGACGCCTGCGATCGGCGACGCCGTGCGCGATCTCACCGACGGTCGCGGCGTCGATGTCTGTATCGAGATGGTGGGCGGTTCGGTGCTGCAGCAGAGCCTCGACGCGCTTGCGCTCAACGGGCGGTTGGCCACCTGCGGCGCGCACGCGGGCGAGAAGGTCGAGATCGACATGATTGAGTTTTTCCGCAAGCAGATCACCATGACGAGCTGCCACTTCGCGCCGAAGTCGACCAACCACGAGGTCCTTCGCCTGATGGAGCAGGGCAAGCTCAGGCCGGTGATCGGCGAGATTTTGCCGCTGGCCGAGATGCGCACC
>JAPOPO010000149.1 GCA_026712885.1 Rhodospirillales bacterium
GGTCACGCGGCCGACGGCGGCCATGCGCCAGGCCATGGCCGAGGCCGAGGTCGGCGACGAGCAGCGCGGCGAGGACCCCACCGTCAACGCGCTGCAGGCGCGCGTGGCCGCGATGCTGGGCAAGGAGGCGGGGGTCTTCCTGCCCTCCGGCAGCATGTGCAACGAGATCGCGCTGCTGGTGCACTGCCGCCCCGGCGAAGAGGTGATCTGCGACCACACGGCGCACATCATCACGTCGGAAGGCGGCGGCCCGGCGGCGCTCGCCGGCGCCATCGGTCGCCCCCTCGACGGCGAGGCCGGGGTCTACTCGCCGGAACAGCTTGCCGATGCGGTTCGCGCCGTGAGCCGCTATGCGCCGCGCTCGCGCCTCGCCGTTGTCGAGCAGACTTCGAATCAGGGCGGCGGCACGATCTGGCCGCTGGAGACCATCGAGGCGGTGGGCGAGACCGCCAGGGCGCACGGACTGCTGCTGCACATGGATGGCGCACGCCTCCTCAACGCGGTGGTCGAATCTGGCGTGGACGCTGCCCGCTTCGCCGCCCCCTTCGATTCCGTGTGGGTGGATTTCAGCAAGGGTTTGGGCTGCCCGGTCGGCGCCGTGCTCGCGGGCTCCGCCGAGTTCATCGAGGCCGCCTGGCAGTGGAAGCAGCGCCTCGGCGGCTCCATGCGCCAGTCCGGCATCCTCGCCGCCGCTGGGCTCTACGCGCTCGACCATCATGTCGCGCGCCTCGCCGAGGACCACGCCAACGCCCGCAGCCTCGCCGAGAAGGTGCGCGCGCTGCCGCAGCTCACCCTCGACCAGCAGCGAGTCGACAGCAACCTGGTCTTCTTCGACTGCGCCAACACCGGGCTGAGCGCGTCCGATCTATCGGAGGCGCTGCGGGCCAAGGGCGTGCTGATCGGCGCCATGGGCCGCCATCGGTTGCGCGCGGTCACGCACCTCGATGTCGATGCGGCGGCAGTCGATGCGGCAGGCGAGGCGCTCGAAGCGGTGGTCGCAGCAGCCCCTTAGCTAATCGGCCATCATATCGTTCAGGGCACGTTCGGCGTCGATGTCTTGATCGGCGCACGCCTTGACCATGCTCCAACCGTACCGGCCCATTTCTCTCTCACAGCGATCAATAAACGTACGAAGCTCACCTGAATAGCTTGCTAACGCCTGATAAGCTTCGATGTCCTGGTCAGCGCATGCCTTTACCATTGCGCTACCGTACTCGCCCATCTCTTCGCGGCACCTTGAAATGATGCGCTTCCGTTCAGCTGCCTCTTCACTTGTGTCGGCAGAACTTTCAGGCACCTCTTGGGACAAGGATTCCTTAGCAAGAAGGTCGTAACACGCGAGACGCTGCGCATCGTCATTCACCTTCGCGCAGCTGGCGAGATCAGAAGCGTTGGCTCCGCCAAACAAGCCCGCGACTAGCGCCAATGCGCCAAGACACGACACGGTAGTCGTAGATCTCATTGAGGAACGCTCCTGTCCTGTCGCGGACACCGAAGGCTAATCTTCGCACTTCCAGAGGGCATTTTGTGGTTTGCCATGATCGGCGCCAACAAAGCCAGGCTGCCGTCAATGCTGAGAATTGCCGCGGTGTGTTTCGGCTCGCGCCTCAGCGCAGGTAGAGGTGCAGATATTGCCGAACCGCCTTCTCCTGACTCTCGTTGTAGTCGTGGAGTAGCGCCCGTATGACCTCGTCATAGAGCCGCTCGCGCTCGTCGAGAGTGATGCCCTCGGGCAGCGTGCGGGAGCGCCTGGCATCGGCCGTGGCACTGCCGTTCACCTGGCCGCTCTCGTTGAGCGCCTCGATCGTCACGCGCAGCCGCACGTCGAGCCGCTCGGCCTGCTCCTCCGTGAACAGGCCTTCGATATCCTCGTTGGTCGCGAGCGGCGTGATCCTGGCGCTGGCCTCCTCGATCGTCACCCGCAGCAGGCCGAGATCTCCGCTCGTCCGCAGCCGGTCCTCCGCCCAGAGTCGCGCGGCAACGGCCGGCGGGGTTGGGAAAAGGTGGTCGACGTCGGAGGCGAGCGGCGTGGACCCGCGCTCGACGACCTCGATCCCGCCCAGGTCGAACACCAGCGGCGGTAGCGCCGCGAAGGAGAGGGGCTCGCTCTCATAGCTCGGCGGCGGCTGGCAGGCGGCGACGATCGCCGTCACCACAAGCATCGCGGCACCTGCGAGACCCGCCCGCACGAGACCGCGCCGCGATAGCGGAAGACGTTTGTCCAACTTGTTGCCGTTCACACTGTGCCTCCTCTGACGGCGGCCGTTCTCGTGCGCGACCGCGAATCGATCCATGAAGTTGCCGCCATAGGTGCGTACCGGCGACCCGCAATTCAAGTCGGGTCGAGAAATGACGGGCACGAGGATTGGCCCGCACAGCGCGCACTGCGGTACACTTGGTGCCTGCGACGGAGGGCGTGCCATGATGCCGACGCAAGCCGAAATCGAGGCCTATCGCACCGACGGCGTGGTGTGCCTGCGCGGCGTGATCGACCCGGACTGGATCGAGCGGTTGCGCAAGGGTGTCGCGGCCGACATGGCCGAACCCAGCCCCCATGTCGAGATCTATACCAAGGAATCCGACCCCGGCCTCTTCTTCAACGATTTCGACCTCTGGCGCCACGTGCCGGTGTTCAAGGAGTTCGCCTTGGAGGGCCCGTTGGCCGCGATCGCCGCAGCGCTCTCAGGCGCATCCACCATCACCTTCTTCTATGACCAGGTGTTCGTGAAGGAGCCCGGCACCGAAGGCCTCACCCAGTGGCACCAGGACCAGCCCTACATGGCGGTGGACGGACAGCAGTTCTGCTCCAACTGGATCCCGCTCGATCCGATCACGCCCGACACCACCCTGGAATTCGTGCGCGGTTCCCACCGCTGGGGACGCTGGTTCGCGCCCTTCGACAGCATGCTGGACGGCACCCGCCATCCCAGCGCCGCGTTCGAGCGCTGCCCGGATATCGAGGCCGCGCGCGAGGACTACGACATCGTCTCGTGGGAGCTGGAGCCGGGAGACTGCATCTTCTTTCAGGGGCTGATCGTGCACCAGGGCCGCAATAACCCGA
>JAPOPO010000004.1 GCA_026712885.1 Rhodospirillales bacterium
AAGCTGTTGTGATTCATTCTCGTTCTGCCCTCATTCGAGCGCTGCTGTGCTCGCATCGAGGATGGTCGTGTCTCCGCCGCAGCCAAAGCGAGCGGCCGTCGTTTCCTTGATTCCGGGCGCATCTCGCGCTCATCGGGGTACCGGGCAAGATTTTTTTCGGAGACTTGCGGCGCCTGTCGTACTCTCAAGGCGTCAGGACTACGAACTGCCGGAATTCCCATACCGAAACCGGCTTGCGGAGCCTTCCGCCGCCCCTATCTTTTCTTGGATGGGCGTCATGGAAACAGTCCCGGCCGGCAGCCTGAAGAGCCGGTTCCTGCAGGCGATCGAGGTCTGGTGCGCGCGGAGCGGCACGAGCGCCGGGGCCCTGGGCGCCGCCGCGCTACGCGACCGGGACTTCGTCGCCTCGCTCCGGCGCGGCCGCAATCCCCGTCTCGGGACGGTGGACAGCGTGCTCGCCGTCATGGGCGAGCCGCCGGCCGGCCCGGCTTTCCTCGGGGAGGTCGAGGCCTTCCTCACGGTGACCGGGATCAAGCGCTCCCTGCTGGGCAGGGAAGCGACGGGCAATCCGTCCTTCGTCGGGCAGTTACGCAAGGGCGTGTCGCCCACCCTGGCGACCGTGAGAACCGTGCGCGCCTGGATGGCGTCTCATGCGAGCGCCGGGGAATGGCGGGAGATCCGCGCCCGGACCGGCGCGATGCCGCGTTTCCTGACCGGCGCTCCCCTGCCGCCGCCGGAGCCGCCTGGCCGCTCCGAAACGGACCGCCCTGGAGACAAGCGGCCCCGCCGCCGCCGCAGGGGCCGGAGATATGTGAACACCCGCAAGGCCGCGAAGCTTGTCGGTCTGTCCCCGCGGACTCTCGACACATACTGGTGCACCGGGGCGGGGCCGCGGTACTACCGTTTCGGGGGCTGCGTGCGCTACCGGGTGAAGGATCTGGACGCATGGGCCGCCGGTCGCCGCCGGCGTTGAAGCGGACGCGAGGCGGTAGGGCAGGCATCGCCGTGAGCTCGGGCGTCTCCGGACTCTGGGACATCTGACATGTCGCGCGCACGATGGCCGCGCCGCATGGTCCGGCTGGGACTCCTCGGCGTCGCCGCGATAACGCTGGCGGTGCCCGTCATCCTGCTTGCGCGCGGCACCGACGGCCATGACTGGTACGCGGCCGGGAAGCTCACGGCTGTCGAAATCGCGCTCGCCGTCGGCTTCAGCGAATACACGCCGGTGGCGTACCGCGGGGAACGCGGCGACAGCTGGAACATCAGCCGCGCAGGGTTCGTCGAGTTCGGGCCGCCGGTGCGGGCGCGGCGGCGCATCTTGGCGGCGATCGGCGACGGCGCCAGGCGGGGCGCCGGCGTCGGCGGGACGGTGTTCTGCCTGACGCTGCTCGGGGCCGCGGGCCATGGGCGGCGCGGCCGGATCGGGACGGCCCTGGAGCCGGTGGAATATACCCATCGGCATCCGCCGCCAACGGGCCCGGCGGGGCGCGTCGCGGACTGGGTTCGGCCCGGCCTGCGGGCGCGGATTGCGCTGCTGGTGGTGTCTCCGGCGGAACTCGAACGCCTGCTGGCGCTGCTCGGCCACAAGCGGCGTCCGGGTTTCATCGACCTCCCGGGGCCGGACGACGTGGAGCCCGCGGACGCCGACGGCGAACTCCTGGAGCGGACGGAAGCGCGGGGTCTACCTCCGACAGTGATCGACAGCCAAGATAGCAAAGCCGAGATCTCGGTCAAACCCGCCCCCGCCGATCCCGGAAGC
>JAPOPO010000003.1 GCA_026712885.1 Rhodospirillales bacterium
GTCCACCACGATCACGCGGGTGCCGAGCTCGGGCCGCCAGACATGGGCGTCGAGAAAGCTGATCGGGTCTGCAGCGAAGCGCTCCGGCTCGACCGCGAAGGGCGGCACGACAAGCACCAGATGGCGCCGGGTCACGACGTAGTCGTGCACCATGCCGAGCGACTCCTCCGGCAGGGCGTTGAACGCGGTGAGCCGGCCTTCGGCGCCGATGCGGTAGAACAGCAGCATTGGCCGGGGGAACGCGACGCAGCCGATGTTCCAGCAGGTGCCGTCGGCCTCTACCTTCGGATGGGCCGAGAAGGGCGCGCCGGCGAGGTCCGGCCGCCACGCGACGAAGTCGCCGGCCGCCAGCGTCGTGGCGTCGAATTCCACGGCTGAGCCTCCCTCCCAGAGCGCCATGAGCCGCCCGCCGTGGGCGAGCACGGAGGTGTTGGCGGCGTTCATGTCGTCGGGCGCCATGATCGGCGCGACGTCGGGCGGGAGAGTGCCGAAGGCGGGCAGAATGCGCTTGCCCGCCGTCGTCTCGCGCCGGCGCTTCGGCGTGTCCAGGACGCGGGCGCGGTGGCTCACCCCGTCTCCGCTGAAAGTGAAGGCCTGCACCATGCCGTCGCCGTCGAACCAGTGGCCGTAGCGGTGGCCGAAGCGCTCGTGCTCGGCCGGGCCGTTGCGCCAGAGCACGCCGGTGAGACCGGGGGGCAGGCGGCCGGCAAGCGTCGTGAGCGGTGCGGCCAGCTCTTCGGCCTGCGCCGTTGCGAAGGCGAGCCGGCGCTGCGCGGCAGACAGCGCGGGAGCAGAATCGGCTGAATCGGCCGCCGCGGGCACCGCCCTGCCGGCCGCCAACGCGACCGGCAGGGCGCCCAGGGCCCGCAGCAACGCACGGCGGGAGGGCGCGGCCGTCATTGCCCGGCCTCTTGCTCGCCTGCCTCGGGATAGGCGATCGGGACCGAGACGGACGGCGCAGCCTCCCCCTCACCCACGTTCACCGCGGCATCCGCGAAGCTGGGCGGGCCCATGAAGCCCACCGCGCCGTTGGAGAAGCCGTAGCCTTCCGTTGGCATGCCCACGAAATTCTGGGCGAGCTCGCCGTCGGCGTCGGCGTCGTGGAAGGCCGCCACCGCGTAGGCACCAGGAGCCACGTCGGCGAAAATCACGCGCACGGTGCCGGAGGCGGCGGGGCGCATGATCGCGCCGACCACGCCGGCGTCGCCGGGGAACTTCGCGTCCTCCATGTGCCGGTGCAGGGCGACGCGCACGTCGCCGTCGGACGACCGCAGGCCCTCGACACGGACCTCGAGATCCGCCGCCGCGGCGGCGAAAGCGAGCGAGGCGACGCAGGCGACCGTGGCCGTCAATGCGGCGCCCTTGATGGATGCGGTTGAAATGGTCATCACATATCCTCCAAAGCGTTGGGTTGGCTGACCGGGGCAGGGTGAGCAGGCCCGTTCCGCAGGTCACCGTCCGATACGCGAGAGCCACGGGAATATTCGCGAATTGCAGGATTCGTCGTTCACGCTTCGCGAAATGCGTCGCTCGCTGGCCGGTCAGGCGGTTGCGCTCGTCGCTCTGGTGGCAATTTTCGCCTTCATCGGCCCGTTCGGCACCTACGACTCGCTCGGGGTGTCCGGCCGCATCGACTATTGGGCGGTGGCGATGGGCGGCAACTGGCTGGTCTGCGGCAGCATCATGATGCTGGCGCTGGTCACCGCCGGCGGCCACTCGATGCGCAGACGCGTGCTGGTGACGGCGGCAGCGGCCCCCATCGCCGCGGCGCCCGGCACCGGGGTCGTGTTCGCGGCCGAGGCGCTTTTCCGGCCCGGCTATGCCGAGCCAATCGGCGTGCCGATGATCTATCTCTCGGTCGTGGTGCTGATGCTGGTGATCGGGCTCGCGGTGGTCGCCGTCATGGAAGCCCGTCGCGGGCTGGCAGAGCGGAGCGTCGCGGGACCTGCCCCGGAGAAGGCCAGCGAGTCAGGCGCCCGGCCCGGCCCCGCGCCCGGCGCTCGCTTCCTCTACCGCCTGCCCGAAAAGCTCGGCCGCGACCTGGTCTACCTCAAGACCGCCGACCACTACGTCGAGGCAGTCACCACGGCGGGCTCCACCCTGGTCCTGATGCGCTTCGCAGACGCCGTCGCCGAGCTCGACGGCGCGGGCGGGCTCAGGGTGCATCGCTCCTACTGGGTCGCGCGCCGCCATGTGGAGGGCGCCGCGCGCCAGGACGGCCGCACCACGCTGCGCCTCACCGGCGGCCACGAGGTGCCGGTGAGCCGCACATACATGGCCGCCGTCCGCGCCGCGGGCCTGGTGTGAGCGATGGGAACCGAGCGTGCGAATGACGGAAACGCCGTAGCCGGCGCCGAGCGGCGGTGGGAGGCGCGGGTCCGCGACGGCCTCACGGCGTTTCGGGCGGGCCGCGTGGACAACGCTTATGCCACGTGGCGCTCCGCCGCCGCCATCGCCAGGGCGTTCGACGTGGACGACCCGCGCCGGGCGGCCAGCAGGACGCACCTCGCCCTCTGTCATGCCGCGGCCGGCAACGACGCAGCGGCGGGCCGGGCCTTTCGCCGGGCGTTCAGCGCTTGGGAAGTAGCGGAGGACTGGGTCGCGCGCATGGCGCTCCCCCAGCGCGCGCGCAGCTCGGCCTTTCACCTGCGGCTGGAGCAGAAGAATCCGGGCGGATACGACGCCATTGCGCGCGCGGGCTATGGGCGACTGCTGGGTGCCGGCCGGGCGGCGGCGCTCGCCGGCGGTGCCCATCTCGCGCGCAACTCGGCCGCGACGCTTGAGGAAGCGCAGAGCCTGAGGGCGGCCGGGCTCGGCCGCCGCGACGGCGATCAGGCGCCGATCTGTCGTGCGCTCGCGGCAGTGAGAGAGGCTGCGGGGGATGACGCGGCGGCGCTGGACGCGCGGCAGCGAGTGGAGGAAATTGAGCGCGATCCGGTGCGCTTCGGTCCCGAGCGCCTGGCGCCGCTCGCGGAGGGCCAGGTGCCCAGCGACCTCAGGCGTCTCGAGGCGGCGGTCTACCTGACTCCGGTGGTTCTTCTTCGTCGTCGCTGATCAGCGGCCGGCGCCCGTGCCGGACCCATTCCAACCACTCCCTGGCGCGCCGCGGCAGGCTCTCCAGCCCATCGGGCAGGAACATTACGGTGAGGATCAGGATGGCGCCGTAGAATAGCGGCCGCCATTCGTCGAGGCCGCGCAATCCCTGGTCGACGACCGTCAACACGATAACGCCGACGATGGGTCCGGCGATGGTTCGTGTGCCGCCGACGATCACCCACACCAGCACGAAGAGCATGATGTGCAGGTTGAACTGGACCGGGTTGACGGTGCCGAGATAGTGACCGAGCAGCGCGCCGGCGAGCCCGGCGAAGGCGGACGCCACCACCAGGGCGAAGGTCTTGTACCACCAGATGTGCACGCCGACCGATTCCGCCAGCACATCCTTCCAGTGAATTGCGTGCAGCGTGAGCCCGAAGCGCGAGTGCTCCAGCCGGTAGAATATGAAGATCGTGATGACCACCAGCGCGAGGCACAGGAAGTAATAGGAGACCGGATCCGCCGCGACGTCGAACATGCCGAGCACGGGCAGCGGAATCTCCGGCGAGGGAATGAACACCAGCCCTCCGGGCCCGCCGAAGGGGTCGCGGAAGCGGTTCCAGGTGAGGCGGATCGCCTCGCCTGCGGCGAACGAGCCGATCAGGAAGTAGAATCCCTTCATGCGGAAGAGCGGGAAGGCAAGCAGGAACGCGAGGAAGCCGGTGAACGCCATGGCCAGCGGTGCGGCAAGCCAGACCGAGAGCCCCGCCTCCTTGGTGGCGAGCGCGCTGCCGTATGCGCCGACCCCCATCATCACCACATGACCGAGTGAGAATTCTCCGGCGAGCGTGAGGAAGCGGTAGCTCACCGCCAGGATCACGTTGATCAGCAGGAAGATGAGGATGTCGATCCGGTAGATCGCCACCAGGAACGGCAGCGCGCAAAAGACCGCCAGCAGCGCCGTGAGGCCGCCGCTCGTGGCCCAGATGCGGCTAGACCTTCTCACCTTTACCCAAGAGGCCGGCGGGCCGCACGATCAGCACGAGCAGCATCAGGAGAAGGCCGAGGATGCTCGCGATGGTCCCGTCGAGGTAGGTGGCGACGAAGGTGTGGAAGAAGGTGTAGAGCACTGCGGCCAGCACGGCGCCTTCGAGGCTGCCGATGCCGCCCACGACGATGACGATAAAGGCGGTCACGATCACCGGGCCGCCGATATAGGGATAGACGCGGACCAGCGGCGCCATGATCGCGCCGGCGGCGCCCGCCATGCCGGCGCCGAGCCCCATGGCCAGCAGCGCCAGCTTGTTGATCGACATGCCCTGGAGCGCCGCCGCCTCGCGGTCCTGCGCGCAGGCCCTGAGCGCCCAGCCCAGCCGCGTGCGCCTGAGGAAGAGCCAGAGGCCCACCAGCAGCAGGATCGAGATACCGAAGGCGACGAGCCGCTGCCACGGCACCGAGACGCCTTCCATGCCGAAGACCTGCGTCGCCCCCGGATAGTTCGGAGGAATGTGTTTCATCAGGCCGACGCCGAAAATGACCGCGGCGAGCACCTGGAGGATGAAGAGGACACCCACGGACATGATGAGCCCGCCGAGCGGATTTTCCCGCATCGGCTTGAACAGGATCTGTTCCAGGATCAGGCCGATGACGCCGACGATGATCATGGCCGCGACGACGGCGGCGAAGAACGGCAGTTTGTGCTGGGCATAGAGCCA
>JAPOPO010000326.1 GCA_026712885.1 Rhodospirillales bacterium
AAACCGGGGCCGCAAGCTGCCGGTGAAGGTGAAGGTGATCATCGACGGCGACGAGATCACCTACGACCTGACCGGCTCCAGCGACGAGGTGCCGACCGCCTACAACGTGCCCTTCGAGGGCACGACCTGCTCCGCCATGTCCTTCATCACGCGGATGATCTTCCTCGATACCGAGACTCACCCGGTCTACGTGCCGCAGAACGAGGGCATGACCCGGCCGATCAACGTCATCGCGCCCAAGGGCTCGATCTTCAACCCGAACTTTCCGCGCGCCTGTTTCGCGCGCTTTTGTCAGGTCCAGCGCGCCGTCGATCTGGTGCTGCGCGCGCTCGCCCCGGTCGTGCCGGAGAAGGTGACCGCCGGCAACTCGGCACACCTGCACTTCATCTCCTACTCCGGCTTCGATGCCGAGCAGGGCGAGTACTGGGTCTATCTGGAGGTCGACGAGGGCTCCTACGGCGGCCGCCCGGACCGCGACGGCATGGACGCCGTGGACTGCCTCATCGCCAACACCCGCAACAACCCGATCGAGGAGCTGGAGTGGCGTTTCCCGATCCGCACCGAGCGCTACGAGCTGCGCAACGAGCCCTGCGCCGCCGGCAAGTGGCGCGGCGGCATCGGCATGGTGCGGGTCAACCGCATGCTGGAGGACACCATCGTCAGCTGCGAGGGGGAGCGCCACGAATCCGACGAGCCCTGGGGCATCTTCGGCGGCATGCCGGGCCTGAACGCCTCCGTGGTGCGCAACCGGGACCGCGCGGACGAAGAGGCGTGGCCGTCGAAGTTCACCGGCTTCCGGCTCGCCGCAGGCGACAGCATCGAGATCACGGTTCCCAATTCGGGCGGCTACGGCGATCCGCTGGAGCGCGATCCGGCACTGGTGCTCTCTGACGTGTTCGACGGCTTTACCACCATCGAGCGCGCGCGGGACGACTACGGCGTGGTGATCGAGCCGTCACCGATGCGGCTCGACGAGGAGGCCACCCGCAAACTGCGGGCGGAGCGCTCCGGCACGGCACGAGAGCCGGCGCCGGCGTAAGGGGCCGGTCGGCTGCGCTCTGCGGAGCCTGAGGGTGTCGCACCGCAAAGCGGCGTGCGATAACGGGCCGACACTTGCAAACCACCGTGTGACTGGGGAGAGGACGCATGACGGGCGGTATTTCCGAGGCTTACGGCTCACTCGACGGGGTGGGGCTCGCCGCCCTGGTCAGACAGGGAGAGGTCTCGCCGAGCGAAGTGCTCGAAGAGGCGATCCGTCGTGCCGAGGCGGTCAACGGCACGCTGAACTTCCTCACCTACAAGGCCTACGAGGAAGGTCGCAAGATGGCGGCCGATCCGGCGCTCCCTGACGGCCCTTTCCGAGGCGTGCCCTGGCTCGTGAAGGAGATCGCGACTGACTGGACCGGTCTGCAGAACACTAACGCCTGCCCCTACTTCAAGGACATCGTCTCGACCAGCGACAACGAGCAGGTGAAGCGCGTCAAGAAGGCGGGCTTTGTGCTGCTCGGCAAGTCCAACTCGCCGGAGGCCGGCTGGGCGCTATCCACCGAGCCGAAGATGTACGGCCCGACGGTCAATCCCTGGGACACGACGCGGACGCCCGGCGGCTCCTCCGGCGGCTCGGCGGCGGCGGTCGCAGCCCGCGTGTTGCCGCTGGCCGAGGCGAGCGACGGCGGCGGCTCGATCCGCACGCCCGCGTGCCATTCCGGCCTCGTCGGCCTGAAGCCTGCGCGCGGGCGCATCACCATGGCCCCGGGTGCGGACTTCTGGTACGGCGGCGTGACCTTCCTTTGCGTCTCGCGCAGCGTGCGAGACACGGCGGCTTTCTTCGACACCGTCGGCGGCCCGCTCCCCGGCGATCCCTACTACGCGGTGATGCCGGAGACCCCCTACCTCGACGAGATCGGCAAGGACCCGGGCACGCTCTCGATCGCCATGGTCACGGCCTCGCCCGACGGCTGCACCCCGGTGGACCCGGAGGTGCGCGAGGGGATCGAGAACACCGGGAAGCTGCTGGAGAGCCTCGGCCACCGGGTCACGCCGGAAGAGGCGCCTTACGACTTCTGGCCGCTCTACGACTGCTACATGCGGATCGGCGCCGTGGTCACGGCCGCCTGGTTCGACGGCTCCGCCGAGCTCGTCGGCCACACCCTCAGGCAGGACGAAACCGAAAACCTCTACTGGACGACGATCCAGCGGGGGCGTGGCATCTCCGGTGTCGACCATCACAACGACGTGGCCCAGCTCCGCGCTATGTGCCGGGACATCGTTGGCCGCATGTCCGCCTACGACGCATGGCTCTGCCCGGTGGTGCCGATGGTGGCGCGCAAGATCGGCTACTACGACATGTCGCGCGACTGCGATGACTACAACGCGAACATCATGGGGCCGGATTGCGCGTTCACCCAGCCGTTCAACGCGATGGGGCTTCCCGGCATCTCGCTGCCCCTGCATTGGACGGCCGACGGTGTACCGGTGGGCTCCCAGCTGGTCGGGCGCGACCTCGACGAGGCGCTGCTTTTCCGCCTCGCCGGCCAGCTCGAACAAGCGCAACCCTGGGCGGATCGCGTACCCCCGGTCAACGCGGGCGCGTGATTGCCCCATTAGACCGATAGGACGAA
Source organism: Rhodospirillales bacterium (assembly GCA_026712885.1). Taxonomy (GTDB): domain Bacteria; phylum Pseudomonadota; class Alphaproteobacteria; order UBA828; family UBA828; genus WTGU01. The sequence goes on from JAPOPO010000326.1 coordinate 2,622, forward strand.
GACACACCACGGGAGACCAAGACCGATGAGAAATTCACTCAGCCTGCTCACAGCGGCGGTTGCAGCGATGGCGCTGGCGACGGCCGCCAATGCCGAAACGCTCAAGGTCGGCATGATCACCACCCTCTCCGGCGGCGGCGCAGCCCTCGGCATCGACGTGCGCGACGGCTTCATGCTCGCAATCAAACAGGCCGGTGCCGATATCGAAGTGATCGCGCAGGACGACCAGCGCAAGCCGGACATCGCCGTCCAGCTCGCCGACAAGATGGTTCAAAGCGACAAGGTCGATGTGCTGACGGGCATCATCTGGTCGAACCTCGCCATCGCCGTTGTGCCCGCGGTGGTGCAGCAGGGCAAGTTCTACCTCTCACCCAACGCAGGGCCATCGCTCCTCGCCGGCGAACGCTGCCACGAAAACTACTTCAACGTCGCCTGGCAGAACGACAATCTGGCCGAGGCCGCCGGCGGCTACGCGAATGACGCCGGCTACTCCAACAGCTTCCTCCTCGCGCCCAACTATCCCGCCGGCCGGGACATGCTTACCGGCTACAAGCGCTTCTATAAGGGAGCCGTCGCCAACGAGGTCTACACCAAGCTGGGCGCGAATGAGTACGCGCCGGAGATCGCGCAGATCCGGGCCTCGGGCGCCGACAGCGTGTACTTCTTCTTGCCGGGTGGCATGGGCATCGCCTTCCTCAAGCAATATGCCCAGTCCGGACTCGACATCCCGCTGGTAGGCCCCGCCTTCTCCTTCGACCAGGGCATCCTGCAGGCCGTCGGCGAGGCGGCCATGGGTGTGAAAAACACCTCGCAGTGGAACAAGGACATCGACAATCCGACCAACAAGGCCTTCGTCGAGAGCTTCCAGGCCGAGTACGGCCGCCTGCCATCGCTCTATGCGAGCCAGGGCTTCGACACGGCGAGCCTGCTGATCTCGGCCATGGGCAAGGCAAGCGTCTCCGATGCTGACGCGTTTCGCGATGCTCTCAGGGCGGCTGATTTCAAGTCCACGCGCGGCGACTTCGCGTTCGCCCCCAACCACCACCCGATCCAGGACATCTACGTCCGTGAAGTGATCAAGGAAGGCGACGTATACACCAACAAGATCGTGGGCGTGGCCATGACCGACCACGCAAACGCGTATATCGACGACTGCCAGATGTAGCCTGCACGAGCAGGCGGGACGGGCCGCTCAGCGCGGCCCGTTCCTTTTATCCGGGCTAACGAATTGACGGTCTCGCTCATCGTCGAGCAGCTGCTGAACGGCCTTCAGTTCGGCTTCATGCTGTTTCTGATGGCCGCAGGGCTGACGCTCATCTTCGGCGTCATGGGCCTCATCAACCTCGCCCACGGTTCGTTCTACATGATCGGCGCCTTCGCCTGCGCCGCCGTGGCTGCCGCGACCGGCTCCTATTGGGTAGGGCTCGCGGCGAGCCTGGCAGCGGCGGCCGCCGCGGGCGCCCTGGTCGAAGTCGCCGTCATCCGCCGGCTCTACCGCCGCGATCATCTCGATCAGGTGCTGGCGACCTTCGCGCTGATCCTGGTCTTCTCTGAAGGCACCCGCTGGGTGTTCGGCTCCTTTCCGCTCTATCTTACCGTGCCCGATTTCCTCTCGGGACCGGTCGCGCTCCCCGGCGGCATCGACTACCCCCTCTTCCGCTTTGCGATCATCCTGATCGGGCTCGTGATCGCGGTCGGGCTCTTCCTCCTGATCGCGCGGACGCGCCTCGGCATCCGCATCCGGGCCGGCGAATCCGATCGCGAGATGATCGCCGCCCTGGGCGTCGACATTCGCAAGCTCTATACCACCGTGTTCGCGATTGGCGCGGCGCTGGCCGGCCTCGCCGGCGCGCTGGTGGGCACGATCCAGTCGGTGCAGGTGGGCATGGGCGAGCCGGTGCTGATCCTCGCCTTCGTGGTCATCATCATCGGCGGTCTGGGCTCCATCGTCGGCGCGCTGGTGAGCGCAATCCTGGTGGGCCTCGCCGACACGCTCGGGCGCTTCCTGCTGCCGGTCGCGTTCGACACGTTCATGGATTCGTCCACCGCCAACAACGTCGGCTCGGCATTGGCGTCCATGCTCATCTACATCCTGATGGCCCTGGTTCTGTTCCTGCGGCCGACCGGCCTGTTCGGCACCAGGGCACACTGACGATGAACCGCGAGGCGGCCATCAGCCTCCTGATCGCGGCAGGCCTGCTTGCCGCGCCGCTGCTGGGCAACGCCTTCGACGAGCCGTTCGTCATCACGCTCGCGACCAAGGTGGCGATCCTCGGGCTCGCCGGCACTGGGCTCAACATCGCGCTCGGCTACGGCGGCATGGTCTCGCTCGGCCACGCGGCGTTCTTCGGCTTGGGGGGTTACGTGGCCGGCATCTTGGCTAGCCACGCGCTCAACTACGAGCCGCTCTTCACCGCGCCGTTGCTGGTCGAAGGCACGACGCAGATGCTGATCATCTGGCCCGTCGCCATCGTCGTGAGCGGCGTTGCGGCGCTGGTGATCGGCGCGCTCTCCCTACGCACCACCGGCGTCTTCTTCATCATGATCACGCTGGCCTTCGCCCAGATGGTCTACTACTTCGCCATCTCGTGGCCGGCCTACGGCGGCGAGGACGGGCTCTCGATTTACATCAGGAGCGAGTTTCCGGGCCTCAACACGCTCAACCCGCTCCACTTCTTCGCCATCTGCTACGTGCTGCTCATCCTTGCGATCGGCTTCTCCTTCCTGCTCTCGCAGTCGCGCTTCGGGCTCGCGCTGGGCGGCGCGCGGCAGAACGCACAACGGCTGGCCACCGTCGGCATCAGCCCCTTTCGCGTGAAGCTCACCGCCTTCGTGATTTCGGGCATGATGGCGGGGCTCGCCGGCGCACTCTATGCCGACCTCAACCGTTTCGTCAGCCCGTCGATGCTGTCGTGGCACACCTCGGGCGAGATCATGGTGTTCGTGATCCTGGGCGGCACGAGACGGCTGTTCGGCCCCGCCGCCGGCGCCGCGCTCTATATCGTGCTGGAAAACACGCTGGGCGATGTCAGCGAGCACTGGCTTCTCCTGCTCGGTGCGCTCCTGGTGGCGCTGGTTCTGTTCGCCCGCGGCGGTGTGATCGGCATTCTCGCAGGCCAGACCCGCCATGCCTGAGCCGATCCTCCAGACCGAGAAGCTCTCGAAACGCTTCGGCGCGGTGGTCGCGAGCGACGCGGTGACGCTCGACCTTGTGGCCGGCGAGATTCATGCGCTGATCGGACCGAACGGCGCGGGCAAGTCTACCGTCATCAAGCAGGTCGCGGGCGAGATCAGGCAGGACAGCGGCTCGATCCGTTTCGCCGGCCGCGATATCGGCCGCCTGGACATGGTGGCGCGCGCCCGGCTCGGGCTGGCACGGACCTTCCAGGTGTCATCCATCGCGCCGGAGTTCTCGGCGCTGCAGAACGTCATGCTGGCGGTCCAGTCGGTTGAGCGGAAGACCTTTCGCTTCCTCAAGCCGGCGCGGAGCGACACGTCGCTGAAAGAGCAGGCGATGTCCCATCTCGTGCGCCTCCTGCTCGACGACAGGGCCGAGATCCGTGCGGGCGATCTGTCGCACGGCGAGAAGCGGGCGCTGGAGATCGCCATCGCGCTCGCGCTCCGTCCCAAGGCATTCCTGCTCGACGAGCCCATGGCGGGCATGGGGCCGGAGAACACGGCGAAGCTGATCGAAATTCTCGACGGGCTGCGGACGGAGGCTCCGATCCTGCTGGTTGAGCACGACATGGATGCGGTGTTCGCGCTCGCCGACCGTATCTCCGTCATCGTCTACGGCCGAATTATCGCGAGCGGCACGCCGGAGCAGATTCGCGCCAACGAGGAGGTACGCCGCGCCTATCTCGGGGACGAGGGGCATGACGGCGCTGCTTGAGGTCGCGGGCATCACCGCGTTCTACGGTACCTCGCAGGCGCTCTTCGGCGTCGACCTCGCGGTGGGCGAGGGCGAGGTGGTGGCGCTCATGGGCCGCAACGGCATGGGCAAGACCACCACCATCCGGACGATCTGCCGCATGATGCCGCACCGCGAAGGGCGCATCGCCTTCGCCGGCCGCGACCTCGCGCGCCTGCCCTCGCACCGGGCGGCCTGGCTCGGCCTCGGGCTGGTGCCGGAGGGCCGGCGCTGCTTCCCGACGCTCACAGTGCGCGAGAACCTGATCGCCGCCGCCCGCCCCGGGCACTGGAGCGTGGACCGGGTCGTGGGGCTCTTCCCGCAGCTTGCGGAGCGCCGCAATCAGAAGGCCAACACGCTCTCCGGCGGCGAGCAGCAGATGCTCGCCATCGGCCGCGCGCTGATGACCAATCCGCGGCTGCTGATCCTGGACGAGGCGACGGAAGGCCTCGGCCCGCTCATCCGCCGGGAAATCTGGTCGGTGATCGCGGCGCTCAAGGAGGCCGGCCTCTCCATCCTCGTTGTCGACAAGTCGCTCAAGGAGCTCACGGCCGTCGCCGAGCGCTGCGTCATTCTGGAGAAAGGAACTACCTGCTGGTCCGGCGCAAGCGCCGACCTCACGCCGGCACTGACCGACCGATACCTGGGCGTGTGAGGCCGCCGTAGGTACGACTCCAGTATCCACAAGCAATCACTGTAGCAAAACGGCCACACCTAAAGAAATTCTGCTTTCAAGAGGCGAATGCGCTGCGATGGCCGAACCAGCTTCGCTATACTATCGATGGACGTGGAACCGTCCAAAGCGCCGCATGTTGTGTGACTTGCCACATGAGGTGGGTCATGCACGGGCCTGAAATGAAAGGAAAAAAACTATGAGTATGTTTGGTGGTTCTCTCGGATACGAGGAAAGAAAACGTGTCGTCTGGAACAAGGGCCAAGTAATACGGGACTACAACCCCTTAGTTTGGCGGCGAGACTACATGGGAAATGTCATTCGCTACGCGAACTACGGAGACAGACTGTCAAGATATGGATGGGAAATCGACCATATTGCTCCAGTCTCTCTTGGTGGCTCGGACGACATTTCAAATCTCCGCCCTCTCCATTGGCGGGTTAATTCGCAACGCGGCGGTTTGCTTCGCAACTGGCTAACCTAACTCGGCCGATAGGCGCTCACGCCGATCGAATCAGACCGGCTTTGGGCTGCGGGGCTGAAGGCGCTCGCCGTCAGAAACTGATCTCCTTGAAGGCCTTGGTCTGCGCGGTCATCGCGACCTCTGTGGGCAGGCGCTCCATGCTGCTCGCGCCGTAGAAGCCGTGCACGTGCGCGGCGTTCTGTAGCACGTAGGTCGCGTCCTCGGGCGAGGCGATGGGCCCGCCGTGGCAGAGCACGATGACGTCCTCGCGCACCGCCTTGGCCGCAAGCGCCCACGCGTCGATCAGCGCCACGCACTCCTCCAGCGACTTCGCGGTCTGCGCGCCGATGGTGCCGCTGGTGGTGAGCCCCATGTGGCAGACGATGATGTCGGCGCCGGCGTCTGCCATGGCGACCGCGTCGTCCTCCGAGAAGACGTAGGGCGTGGTCAGCAGGTCGGCCTCGTGGGCCGCGCGGATCATCTCGACTTCCGGGCCGAAGCCCATGC
>JAPOPO010000002.1 GCA_026712885.1 Rhodospirillales bacterium
GCTGCTCTTCGTTTACAACAAGCTCACGATCGACAGCGAGCTGGTCAGCCTGCGTGCGGCCGGTGTGAGTCAGTGGTCGCTGGCGAAGCCGGCGCTGGTGATGGCCACGATAATCGTCGTCATCTCTTACGCGATCATCATGTACGTGATGCCCGTCAGCCACCGGGAGTTCAAGGAGCGGCAGTTCGTCCTGCGCGGCGATCACTCGGCGCTTCTCCTGGAGGAGGGCACCTTCAACACGCTGACCGAGGGCGTCACCGTTTACGTCCGCGGGCGCAAAGGGGGCACGCTCCACGGCATCCTCGTGCACGACGCCCGCGAGCAGGAACGGCCGGTCACGATGATGGCCGAGCAGGGCATTCTGGTGCAGACCGGCGAGGGGCCGCGCTTCATCCTCATCAACGGCCACCGACAGCGGATCGACCGGGATTCGTCGAAACTCTCGCTGCTCAATTTCGAACGCTACACGATGGATTTGACCGAGTTCATCCGCCAGGAGGGCGCGCGTTGGCGCGAGCCGCGCGAACGGTTTATCGATGAGCTGTTCGACCCCGCCAGCGAAGGTGCGGAGCGCCTGCGAGGCAAGTTCCTCTCCGAGGCGCACAACCGAATTGTCTCGCCTCTCTTCGCTTATGCGCTTGCCGCGATCGGTCTCGCGGCGCTGCTCTCGGGCAACGTCGACCGCCGGGGGCAATGGCGTCGGATCCTCGTAGCGATTGCAGCGGCAGTCATGTTCGAGGCCGTGGCCCTCTTCCTCGTCAACGCCACCGCCAAGAACAGCAACCTCATTCCGCTCATGTATCTCAACCCGGTGCTCATGATTGCGGGGGCGATGGCGCTTGCGCGCCGTCGCCTGCCTCGCTTCCTCGGCGGCCGCCCTGCGACGGTCGGGCCGGGTGCACAGGGTTAGGAGACACAGCGCGTGCGCCTGTCCTCCACCCTTTCGCTCTATATGGCGCGGCAGTATCTGCAGAGCGTCGCCCTCGTATTCTTGCTCGTCATCCTGACCATCCTCATTGCCGATTCGATCGAGCTGCTGCGCCGTGCCTCGGGTCCGGGCAAGACGGCCACGCTCAAGACCGTGCTCGAGATGGCATCGCTGCACATCCCCTTCATGGCGCAGAAGGCGCTGCCCTTCATCGTGCTCGTCGGCGGCATCGTGACCTTCGCGAAGATGACCCGGAGCCGCGAGCTCGTGGTGGCGCGATCGGCGGGCGTCTCGGTCTGGCAGTTCCTTCTGCCAGCACTCGTCATCGCAGCGCTGCTGGGCGGCCTCTTCATGACGGTCGTCAACCCCCTCGCCTCGGCCACGTCATCGCGCTTCGAACAGTTGGAAGCGACCCATTTGCGCGGCAAATCGAGTCTCATGGAGCTCTCGAAATCCGGGATCTGGCTCAGGCAGGGAGATTCGGATAGCCAGTCGGTGGTCCACGCCGAGCGCATCGATCAGGAAACGATGACGCTCTACGACACGATCATATTCTTGTATGCAGAGGAGGATCAGTTTGTCGGGCGGATCGACGCCGCCGAGGCCCGGCTGGAGGACGGCTACTGGAACCTGAAGGATGCCCTCTTCAGCGCACCGGACGAGCCGGCCCGGCATCGGGCGAATGCGCGTGTATCGACCGATCTTACTCTGGAGCGGATCCAGAACAGCTTCTCACCGCCGGAGACCTTGTCATTTTGGGCTCTGCCGCAGTTCATCGAGGTGTTGGACGAATCCGGCTTCTCTTCGGTAAAGCACCGCCTGCATTGGCATTCGCTTCTCTCTGGCCCCCTCCTGCTTTGCGCGATGGTCCTGATCGCGGCGACCTTTTCGCTGCGTTTCACGCGACGCGGCACCTGGGTGCTGGTCGTCGCAGGGCTGCTGACCGGCTTTCTTCTCTACTTCATCTCGGACCTCGTGCTCGCGCTCGGCCTTTCCGGCAATTTGCCGCCCGTGCTCGCTGCATGGACGCCGGCGGGTATCTTCATATTGCTCGGCGTTGCGGGCCTGTTCCACCTCGAGGACGGATAGCGCCGGCATGATGAAGGCCCTCGCGCCGCTCGTTCTCGCGTGTCTCTTGGCCCTCTCTCCGTTGGAGGTGGGCGCGCAGCAGACCGACGACGCACTCGACCTCGGTGACCTGCTGACCGGCGATCTCCTCATGACCGCCGACGAACTGATTTACGACGAGGCCGCCGATACGGTCATCGCGTCCGGCAACGTCGAGGTCGCCCAGGGCGGACGGGTGCTGCGTGCCGCCAACATTCGATTCAGACGAAGCGATGGGGTGGTGACGGCATTGGGCGACGTCTCACTGCGGGAGCCCACCGGCGAGGTGACGTTCGCCGATTCCGCCACACTGACCGGCGATCTGAAAAATGGCGTAATCCACCGCCTGAGTGCCCTATTGACGGACGGGTCGAGGCTCGTCGCAGGCGGCGCAAGACGCATCGACGGCACCCGCACTTTGATGCGGAAGGCAGTGTTTTCACCGTGCGACCTATGTCCCGACGATCCTGCCCCGACGCCGCTCTGGCAACTCAAGGCCGGGACTGTGATCCACGATCAGGTCAAGCATTCGCTCACCTACTACGATGCGTCGCTCGAGTTCTTCGGCTTGCCCGTCTTCTACACGCCTTACTTTCGCCATCCGGACCCGAGCGTAACCCGTCACACGGGCTTCTTGGCCCCCTCTTATCGGAGTTCTGCCGCTCTCGGCCCAGAAGTGACCATCCCCTACTACTTGGCGATTGCACCCAACTGGGACGCGATCTTCTCGCCTCGGTTCACGGCCCAGGAAGGGGTCGTGCTGGCCGGCACGTACCGCGAGCGCACGCGGGACGGTCAATACACCATCGATGCAAGCATCACCCGCGCCCTCACCCCCGACGAGGATGGCCACAAAATCCGGGGGCACGTCTTCGGCCACGGCCTCTTTGACATCGACGAGACCTGGCGATGGGGATTCGATCTGGAGCGGGCCCTCGACGGCACATATTTGCGGCGCTACGGCATCTCGTCGAAGGACGATCTGGTCACGATGCTGTTTGCAGAGCAGTTCCGCCAGCGCAGCTACATGTCGGGCACTGGCTACCTGTTCCAAGGTCTTCGGTTCGGCAAGCAAGGGGACCAAAGCCCAATAGTGCTCCCCCTGCTCGATGCGCATCTGGTGAGTGCGCCCGACTATGCCGGCGGCTACACCACGCTCGACGCCAACCTCATGATTCTGGAGCGGCTGGACGGGACCGACAGCCGACGCATATCCATCACCGGCGGCTGGCACCGGCCGATGATCCTGGCGGGAGGCCACTTGCTCCGCATCGACGCGAGCCTGCGAGGCGACCTCTATCACGCCTACACCCCGGTCAGCCTAGGTCCACTCTCCGGTGGCGCGAGGAGCGAAACGGCCGGGCGGTTCGTGCCCGAGCTCGCTGTCGAATGGCGCTATCCGCTCATCTCGCGGATTGGCTCATTCCGACAGCTCATCGAGCCCATCGTGCAAGGCGTGATCAGCCCTGATGGCGGCAATCCCCAGGACATTCCAAACGAAGACAGCCGCGATCTGGAGTTCGATCACACCAACCTGTTCAGCACCAATCGCCACGCCGGCCTAGACCGCGTCGAAACAGGACTGCGCGTCAATTACGGTGTGCGCCTCGGCTTCTACGGCCCGGGCGGCGAGCGCGCCACCGCCATGTTGGGACAAAGCGCGAGGGCCAAGGACGACTCGCCTTTCGAGGCCGGCAGTGGACTCGAACATCGGATGTCCGACTACGTCGGCCGCATCCTTCTGCAGCCGTCGCCCTGGCTCGACCTCTCCTTGCGATTCCGGCTGGACCACCGGGACTTCACCATCAGGCGCAATGAGATTGACCTCGTCGCCGGCCCGGATTGGCTCCGGACCCGTCTCGGCTTCGCCGACGTGGGCCGGCTGCCGGAGAGCATGGTGGCGGACTTCGAGGGCGGCAGGGAGGGGCTCCTGAGTTTCGTCGCGGAGCCCTTTGAAAATTGGACGATCTCCGCCGAAGGCCGCCGCGACCTCGAGGAGAAGGCTTCCATTAACTGGCGCGTCGGTCTTTTCTATGAGGATGAATGCGTCGTTATCGGCACGGGTCTGTCGCGCTCATTCACCCGTGACCGAGACGTGGAGCCGGATACAGTATGGCACCTGACGGTCAGACTGAAGAATGCGGGTTGAGGCAGCCATGGTGGTGAGGTCGATCGTGAGGGCAGCCCTGCTGTTGCTCGCCCTGTTGCCAGTCGTCCTCTCGCCGACTGACCGTGCGAGCGCCCAGGAAGCCGTGCGGATCGCCGCCGTGGTCAACAACGAGGCGATCTCGATCCCAGATCTCGTGCGGCGCATCGACGTTGCCATCGTGTCATCACGCCTGCGAGCAAGCGACGAACTTCGCCGGCAGCTTGCGCCTCAGGTGCTCCGCTCGCTCATCGACGAACGACTGAAGGTTCAGGAGGCCGAGCGCCTCGGGGTAACGGTCAGCGAGGCGGAGATCGCGAATGCCAGGCGGGCCCTCGAGCAACGTAACGGGATTCCCGAAGGCGGCTTCGACGACTTCCTGCGGCGCCAAGGGCTGGACGTCGACACCGTAACGGATCAACTCGGTGCCGAGATTCTCTGGTCAAAGCTGGTGCGCGGCCGCCTGGGCGCTGCGGTAACCGTCGGCGAAGGTGAGATCGACGAGGCGCTCGCCCGGCTCGAAGCCAATCGAGGGCGGCCCGAATTCCGCGTTGCCGAGATCTTTCTGGCGGTCGAATCAAGCGAGCAGGAGGGAGAAGTCCGTAGCGCCGCAGCGAGCCTCTACCGGCAGCTGACAGCCGGCGCCAACTTCGCCCAAATCGCCCGTCAGTTTTCGCAAAGCGCCACCGCCGCCGTCGGCGGGGACATCGGCTGGGTCGTCGAAGGTCAGCTGCCCGGCGAGATCGAGGCCACGCTTGCGCAGATGGAACCGGGATCCGTCGCGCCTCCCGTGCGGGCGTTCGACGGCTACTACATCGTCTCGCTGATCGACCGCCGCACGGTACTGGCTGATGCGCCCGCCGCGGGTCCCGATCGGGAAGCGATCCGACAGGAGATCGCGGGCCGCAGACTGGAGATGCTTGCGCGGCGATACGTGCGCGACCTGCACCGATCGGCGTTTATCGACGTCCGCATTTGACTGGCCCGACCGCCCCCCGTGAGGCAGACGCCGGTTGCGACGCCCCGCTGCCCCCGCTCTCCGCCGTCATCGCGCGCCACGACCTGCAGCCCAGGCGCGCGCTCGGGCAGCATTTCCTGCTTGATCCCAGCCTTTGCGGCAGAATCGCGCGGGAAGCACAACCCGGCTCGCCGGCTGTCATCCTGGAGGTGGGACCGGGGCCGGGCGGGCTGACCAGGGCGCTGCTGGCGGAGGGTGCGGCCCGTATCGTCGCGGTCGAGAAGGATCGTCGCTGCGTGGCCGCGCTCGGAGAGCTCGCGGCGCGCTACCCCAATCGGCTCGAGATTGTCGAGGGCGACGCGCTGGCCTTCGATATCGCGACCCTCGGCTGCACCCGGATCGGGATCGTGGCGAACCTGCCCTACAACGTCGGTACACGGCTCCTGTTGCGCTGGCTGGAGCGGGTCGAGCGGATCGAGAGCATGACCCTCATGTTCCAGAAGGAGGTGGCGGCGCGGATTACCGCGACCGGCGGGCGGGACTATGGCGGCCTTTCGGTGCGCGCGCAGTGGCTCTGCACCTGCGAGCGGCTGTTCGACGTGAGCCCGCGCGCCTTCGTCCCGCCACCCGGCGTGGTCTCGACGGTGATCCGCCTGGTGCCACGCGCAACTCGGCTCGCGCCGGCAGACCCCGACGCCCTCGACGCCGTGACCCGGGCGGCATTCGGCCAGCGCAGAAAAATGCTGCGCCGCGCCCTGCGCGGCCTTACCCCGGACCCGCAGGCACTGCTGGAGCGCGCCGGCATTTCGCCCGAAGCACGAGCGGAGACGCTCTCGGTCGCCGAATTCTGCGCGCTCGCGCGCGCCTGGTTGGCTCTGCGCAAGCCTTGACCAGAACGAGACATTCGGGCTAGTCAGCGAGCCAGCATGACGCGCTTTGCTCGAGAGCGACGACGAGACGGCTGACACCGCCGCGCCACCGGCACGGCGGAACCACCATTACGTCCGACCGTCGTCGAGAGCAAAGCCATCATGCCTTCCATTCGGATTGAGCGGCCGCAGGACGGCCCGCACATCGAGGCCCTGCTGGACCGCGCATTCGGCGCGGACCGCCAGGCCCGCCCCTCCTACCGCCTGCGCGAAGGCCTGCCGCCCGTGCACAGTCTCTGTTTCGTCGCCGAGGTCGAGGATTGCATCCTCGGCACGATCCGCCACTGGCCTGTGCGAATCGGTGCAACGCAAACCGCACTCCTGCTGGGGCCGATCGCCGTAGACCCGGCCCAGGAGCGACGCGGAATCGGCGGCCTCCTGGTCCGAACCGCGCTGGAAAAGGCCGCAGCGGAGGGGCATGAAATCGTTGTCGCCGTGGGCGAACAGAGTTATCTCGGCCGCTTCGGCTTTATGAGCGCGGCGCGCTACGGAATCAGCCTGCCTGGCCTAAAGGATTCCAACCGGCTGCTCGCGCTGGCTTTAGCCCCCGGTGCCCTCGACGGTGTGGAGGGCGCAGTCGCCCGGCTCAGCCCCGAGGCGGCTTCGTGCCGGCCGTGAGCCCGCGCACGAACGCGTCGAGCCCTTTCAGGCGGCAACGGCGCAACCGCTCGGCGCGGAGCACCGCACGCACCTCCTCGACGGACCGTTCGAGCGCGGCGTTGATCACCACGTAGTCGTACTCGTCGTAGTGGCTCATCTCGTCGCCGGCGCGGCTCATGCGCTGTGCGACCACGGCAGGCGTGTCCTGAGCGCGGCGCTTGAGCCGCTCTTCCAGCGCCTCCAGCGACGGCGGCAGGATGAAGATGCGCACCAAGTCGCCCTGCACGGCCTCGGCAAGCTGCTGGCTGCCTTGCCAATCGATGTCGAAGACCACGTCGCGGCCGGCATCGAGCGCGCTTTCCACCGGGTCGCGGGCGGTGCCGTACCAGTGACCGAACACCTCCGCGCATTCGAGGAACGCCCCGCGCTCCCTCAGGCGGGCGAAACCGGCCTCGTCGACAAAGTGATAGTCCCGGCCGTCGATCTCGTCCGGCCTCTTGGGCCGCGTGGTGTGCGAGACCGAGATTTCCACCCCGTCGCCTTCGAGCTCGACAAGGCGGCGGGTGATCGTCGTCTTGCCGGCACCGGAGGGCGAGGACAGCACCAGCAGGAGACCGCGGCGCCCGAGAACCGAGCCGTCTGAAGTGCCGCCCACGGCCTACTCGACGTTCTGCGCCTGCTCGCGGAACTGGTCGATCGCGGCCTTGAGCGCGAGTCCGACCTCCGTGAGCGCGGCATGGGAGGCCTTGGAGCAGAGTGTATTGGCCTCCCGATTGAACTCCTGAGCGAGAAAATCCAGCTTGCGCCCGACAGCGCCTCCCTCCCGCAGGTGGCGCGTTGCCGCCGCGCAGTGGGACTTGAGCCGGTCGATCTCCTCGGTCACGTCGATCTTGACGGCGAGGAGCGCGAGCTCCGACGCCAACCGATCCTCGGGCATCGGCGCACCGGCGTCGATCAACGCCGCCACCTGCTCGCGCAGCCGCGCGCCGAGCGCCTCCCGGCGCGTTGGCGCCAGCGCCTCGGCCTGCCGTGTGAGCGCCGCAATCTCCTCGATCCGATTCGTGAGGGCGGTGGCGAGCGCCGCCCCCTCGGCCTGCCGCTCGCTTACCAGCTCCGCGAGTGCCGCGTCGAGCGTCTCCAGCATCGCGCCGTCGTCCTGAGCCGGGTTGGCGTCGCCGGCTGAGTCCGCCGTCTCGATGACGCCGCGCAGCGCCAACATGCCGTCGAGGCGTGGGGGTGCGATGTCGTCCCTCCCACGATACTCGGCGGCAAGCGCAATCAGCTCGTCGAGCCACGCCCTGTTGACCCGCATCGCGGCGGATTCAGGCGCCTGCGAGAGCCTGAGCCCCACCGTGACATTGCCGCGCCGGAGCCGTGCCGAGACCGCGTTGCGCACGGTCGGTTCGAGCCGCTCCAGCCCCTGCGGCAGGCGGCAGCGGATATCCAGCGCGCGCCCGTTCACGCTCTTGATCTCCCAGCTCCAGCCGGACGCGCCGTCGCCGCCGCTCGCGCGGGCAAAGCCGGTCATGCTGGATAGGCGCGAAGCCCCGACCACGGTGGCCCCTCCCGCCGCTACTTCTTCGCCGCACGCCGCTTGGCGCGCCAGCGTGCGACGTTGCGGTTGTGCTCATCCAGGGTCTCCGCGAAGGCGTGCCCGCCGGAGCCGTCTGCAACAAAATAGAGCGCGTCGGTCTCGGCCGGGTGCAAGACTGCGGCGAGCGCCGCGCGCCCCGGATTGGCGATGGGACCCGGCGGCAGGCCCTTGTTGCGGTACGTGTTGTAAGGGCTCTCGAACCAGAGGTCGGCGCGTCTGAGTGCTCGCCCCAACGGCTTCTTGCCGCCGGTCAACGCATAAATCACGGTGGGGTCGGCCTGCAGCCGCATGTCCTGCCTGAGCCGGTTGTGGAAGACGCCGGCGATCACCGGCATCTCGTCGATGAGAGCCGTCTCCTTCTCCACCACGGAGGCCAGCACTACGGCATCGTGCGCTTCATCGAGGCCGACCGCAGGATCACGGGCCAACCATAGCTCGTCGACCAGGCGCGCCATGGCGCGCTGCATGCGCTCGATGAGCACGGCACGGCTGTCGCCCAGCGCATAGTGGTAAGTCTCGGGCAGGAGCGAGCCTTCCTCCGGCACCTTCAAGATCTCGCCTTCGAGGTCCGGTGCCGCGTTGAGCGCAGCCACGACCTCGGCGCTGGTCATGCCCTCGGTAACGGTGAGCCGATGCACGACGGTCTTGCCCGCGACCAGCTTCTCCATCACGCCGCGCGGCGTGACCAGCGCCTCGAATACGTACTCGCCGGCCTTGAGCGCGTGCTGCTTGTCCTCGATCCAGAGCCCTGCGACGAAGAGCAGCGGGTCGTCGATGACGCCTGCTTCCTCCAGGGCATCCGCAATGTCGAAAGCACTCAACCCCTGGGGCAAGACCACGGTTCGCTCATCGCGCGCGGGCCCCGGTGAGTCTAGTCGGCCATGGACGTAGAGCCAGCCTGCGATCGCCAGGACGACGGCGAGACCCACCACGACCGCCACGCCCGTGAGCGGCCATAGGAGGGCGCGCCTCATTGCCCGCCCCCTAGGCTAGCCGGCCTACGATGACCGAGGCGTTGGTGCCGCCGAACCCGAATGAGTTCGACAGCGCCCGCTCGACCTTGCGCTCCTTGGCCTCGTGCGGCACCAGATCGAGATCGCAGCCCGGCGAGGGATTGTCGAGA
>JAPOPO010000001.1 GCA_026712885.1 Rhodospirillales bacterium
CATCGACTACACCACAATCGGCGCGGGCGGCGGCTCCATCGCCTACGTCGACGTGGGCGGCCTGCTCCGCGTCGGGGCGCGCAGCGGCGGCGCCGAGCCCGGCCCCCCGGTGCTCCCGCTAGCACGCCGACGGCAACGGCGCCCCCCTCGACATGGGCGGCCCCAGCTGCGACGTCGGCCTCGTCACCGACGGCTCCTTCGGCTCGACCACCGAGTACGAGGTGGAATGGGGCGTGCCGGTGAGCGCGCTCTTCATCGACTACACCACAATCGGCGCGGGCGGCGGCTCCATCGCCTACGTCGACGTGGGCGGCCTGCTCCGCGTCGGGCCGCGCAGCGCCGGCGCCGACCCCGGCCCCGCATGCTACGGCCAGGGCGGGACCGAGCCGACGGTTACCGACGCCAACGTGGTGCTGGGCCGGCTCGACCCCGACTATTTCCTGGGCGGCGTAATGACGCTAGACGCCGCCAAGGCGCACGAGGCCGTCGCGGAACTCGGCGCCAAGCTCGGGCTCACAGCGGTGGAGACCGCGCGCGCGATCCTGGAAACCGCGGCCGAGAACATGGCGGACGCGATCCGGCTGATGACGGTCGAGCGCGGCATCGATCACCGAGACTACGCACTGATCGCCTTCGGCGGCGCCGGCCCGCTCCATGCCGTGGATGTCGCGGCCCCGCTGGAAATGAAGAAGGTCGTCGTGCCGCCCCATCCGGGTCTCTGCTCGGCGCTCGGCACGCTGCTCACCGACCTTCGCGTGGACCGCGCACGAACGGTCAACCACCGCTCGGACACGGTGGACCTCCCGACCCTCAACAGCCAGCTCCAGGCGCTCGCCCGCGAGGCGGTTGACGAGCTCAGGCGCGACGGGCTGGAGGGCGATGCGCGCGTCACCGGCTATATCAGCATGCGTTACATGGGCCAGAACTTCGGCGAGCTGGTCCAGCTCGACACGCTGGAGCTCGATGAAGACGGCTTCGCGCGAGCGCTGGAAGGGCTTCACAGCCAGCACGAGGAGCTCTACGGCTACGCGCTCCGCGACAAGGTGGTCGAGATGACGGAGGTGCGGGTGATCGCCGTCGGCGAGGAGCGCACCGATGTGACGCTCAGCGCACCCACCACAGGCTCAGGTGAGCCTCAGGCCCATCGCGAGGTCTATTTCGACGGCGAGGAGCCGCTGGAGACGCCGATCTACCGGCGCGACGAGCTCGCTGCCGGCAGCGTGGTCGCGGGGCCCGCGATCATCGACGAGATGGATTCGACCACCCTCGTGCCGCCCCGGAGCGAGGTGGAGATCGGCGCCGACGGCAGCCTGATCGTGAGCCTGCCCAGGGCGGCCAGCGCTGCGGTCGGCACCGGGCGGCTCGCGCCGGAGAAGGACCCGGTCACGCTCACCGTGGTCAACAACGCACTCGGCAACATCTGCAACGAGATGGAAAGCGCCATGGTGCGCACCGCGTATTCGCCGATCTTCAGCGAATCGCGGGACTTCTCCTGCTGTCTGTTCGACCGACGGCTGCGCATGGTGGGCCAAGCGGAGATGAACCCGGCGATCATCTGCGCCGGGCTGCACACGGTGCCACTCTGCGTGAAGGAGATGGACGAGCCGATCGAGCAGGGCGACGTGATCGTCCACAACGATCCCTACCGCGGCCAGTGCCACATGCCGGAC